>NZ_JBWKDW010000004.1:41400-305005 GCF_056435735.1 Streptomyces sp. NPDC043878 | reverse complement strand
CCGTCGCCAGCCTCAGGGAAGCCCTCAACACCACCGCCTGACCCCCCGACGGCGACCGCCCCCACCAGGAAACAGGCGGCCGCCACGGAAGCCGTAACCCATGGCATAGCGGCACTGGGAGCGGCATCGGCGACCGTTGGCATTCGAGGCGGAACGCACGAGGCCCGTGTACTCCTCCGGCCGCTGCGGGGATTGGTCTGCGACGTACCGCTGCCCTCTGTTACGGCAGGAGCCCAGAGCGGCCGACTGGCCCCAGGCGACTCACTCACGACTTGGACGCTCGCTCATATCAACTGGACGGTCAACGATGGATCGTCCAAACGGGCGACAGTAGCTTCGGGTGCGCCAGCACACCCACGCTTAGGAGTCCCTTGTGAACGCAGCACCCCGGATGACTACTCCCTTCGCCGTCAGCGCGACCGCTCTCGAGGTGATCGACGGTGTCGATCTGGCAGGGCGCCGCGCCGTGATCACCGGAGGCACCTCCGGCATCGGCGCGGAGACCGTCAGGGCTCTTGCCCTGGCCGGCGCGGAGGTCACCGTGGCCGCCCGCCGCCCTGAGACCGCGCGCTCTCTGGTCCGGGAACTGTCCGATATCCCGGGCGCGGGGCCCGTTCGTGCACAGGCGCTCGAGCTGTCCGATCTCTCCTCTGTACGGAACTTCGCCGGGGAGTGGCAGGGCCCGTTGGACATTCTCGTCGCCAACGCCGGAATCATGGCCCTGCCGCAGCGGGTGACCAGCGCCGAGGGCTGGGAAATGCAGTTGGCCACCAACTACCTGGGGCACTTCGCGCTGGCCAGCGCCCTTCTGCCGTCGATGCGGGCATCCGGTTCGGCCCGCATCGTGATCGTGAGTTCGGGGGCCCACCGTGGTTTTCCCTTCGACTTCGAGGACCCGCAGTTCGAGCGGCGGCCGTATGACCCGTGGGTTGCTTACGGACAGTCCAAGACGGCCGATGTTCTCTTCGCCGTGGGGGCGCGCCGCTGGTTGACCGATGGCATCACAGCCAACGCGGTCAACCCCGGCTACGTGTTGACCAACCTGCAGCGGCATCTCGACGACGACACCATGCGTTCCTTCGGAGTGATGGACGACGAGGGGAATGTGAAGCCGCTGCCCTACTACAAGACTCCTCCCCAGGGGGCAGCAGGGTCGGTGCTCCTTGCCGCGTCTCCACTGGTGACCGGTGTGGCCGGCCGCTACTTCGAGGACAACCAAGAAGCCGAGGTCGTCCCCGGTGACCAGGGCGAGGCCGGCGGCGTTGCCGCGCACGCCGTCGATCCGGCTGCCGCAGACCGCTTGTGGGACTACGCCACGGACACCATCTCGCGATGAGGCGCGCGCGGACCCGGCCGTACCCCCACCGCGTCACGTGATACGTGTGAGTAGCCGGGACGTATCACGTGACGACCACCACGCACTGGCTGAAACGTATGAACGTGCCCGCACGTATGCTTCAGCACCGTCTCCCGCACACATGTTGCGGGCACGACCGGGCGGACAGCTCCAGGAGCGCCGCAGACAGTCGATGCCGTACAGCGCGAGCGTCGTCCCGGAACAGCTGCACCCGTCAGCCGCGATAGCCGTCTCCGGCGCAACCTTACTGATGAGAGGCCTATCGGTGACCCAGCAAAAGCCCGAACAGGTACATGCCGGTCCTTCGGCGGGGGACGGCCACCGCGCAGTGGCACAGCGCGCCAGGGGGACTCTGCCCGCCTGCCATGGTCCCCACGAGCCCGCCCTGCCGGCCGCCGCCGGGCACGGGCGCGGAGGGTGGTTCGCCGTCAGCTCGGTAGCTGCTGCGTCCTTCGCGCTTGTCCTCTCCCAGTTTGTCATGGTCGCGGTTCTGCCCGACATCATGGTGCAGTTCGACGTATCAGCCGGAAGGGCGGGCCTGACCCTCGTCCTTCCCGGCCTTCTCGCCGCCGTCGCTGCACCAGTTCTCACGCTTGCCTTCGGACAGCTTGACCGGCGCGTTGTCCTGTGGGGCTTGACAGGCGTCGTCGCCCTGTCGGATGTGCTGGCGGCCATCGCCCCCGACTTCGGAACCCTCGTGGCAGCCCGCCTGGTGCTGGGCGGCGCAATCGGCGCCTTCTGGACCATGGGTGCCGGCGTGGGCCCCCGGCTCGTACCACTGGCACAGGTGACGAAAGCCACCTCATTGGTGATGGCTGGCATCTCCGCCGGCACGGTTGTGAGCCTGCCGCTGGGCAACATTGTCGCCCAGTACTGGGGTTGGCGATCGGCTCTGTCAGCAGCGAGCGTACTGAGCATCTCGGTCCTGCTGGTCCAGCTGCGCACCCTGCCGAAGATGCCCGCCGCGGGCGCCCTGCACGCCGGAGACGTCTTCGGACTGCTGCGCCGACCTAAGGTCCGGGTCGGCCTGATGATGTCTGCACTGCTGTTCTTCGGTCACTTCGGCGCCTACACCTTCGTCTCCACGTTTCTGACGGACGAGGCCGGTTTCTCCGCCTCGGCAGTCGGCGGACTGCTGCTGCTCTACGGGATCGCAGGGTTCATCGGCAACTTCGCTGCCGGAGCGACGCTCGACCGCAGTGTCCCCGCCACGTTGGGCACCGCAGCAGCGGTGCTGGCGGTGTCCGTGCTCGTCCTCGGGCAGTGGCACTCCCAGTCCGCAGTCGTCGTCGCACTGTTCCTGTGGGGCGTCGGCTACGGAGCCGTTCCCATCTCCCTGCAGACCTACATGATGCGCGGGACCACGGCGGAAGGCGGCCTGGCGCTGTTCGTGACGGTGAGCCAGCTGTCACTGGCGACGGGCTCCTTCGTCGGAGGCCTGTTCGTCGACAGGTTCGGCCTGTCGGCCGACTACACCGTCTTCGCCGTCCCCGCGCTGATAGCCGTTCTGATCGCGGCAACGCGACTGCGCCACCAGCCACCGAGATCGGCAGTGTCACGCCCGGACGTGCAGCCGGAATAGGGAAACTTTCTGGCAGCGACTCCCCCTGGGGCACCACCAGCGCGGAGGAGCAGGAGAGCGCCACCCCGCGACGCAGGACTGTGGGGGTGCCGCATTGCTCCGTGCCGGCGTCCAGCCCCCGGGGTTTCCACCGGTGGTCACAGCGAACAGCATGCTTTGCTCTGGCTGTCGCACATATAAGGAGGAATGACATGAAGGTACTCGTAACAGGCGCATCAGGAACGGTCGGCAACTTGGTGGTGCGCAAGCTTTCCGAGCAGGGAGCATCCGTCAGGGGCGTCGTACGTCGGCAGCAGAGTGCCGCCGCTCTGCGCGACCACGAACTGCCGGGTGTCGAGGTGGTGGTAGCCGATCTCGCGAACGAGACGGCCGTTCCTCCGCTGATGGACGGTATCGACGCGGTGTTCCTGGTGGCGGCCAATGTGCCCGATCAGCTCGACCAGGAACAGTTCGTGATCCGGGCAGCGTCCGCGGCGGGAGTACGACGCCTGGTCAAGCTCAGCGTCGGCGGCGCCTCCCCCGAGGCACCCCTGGCCCTGGCCCGTGTCCACCATGCGGCAGAGCAGGAACTGACGGCCAGTGGCCTGACGTATACGGTGCTGCGGCCTGCGTTCTTCATGGACAACCTGCTGCAGTACATTCACTGGATCGACTCCTCGGGCCGCCTCCCCCTGCCCATGGGCGACGGCGCGATGTCGATGATCAACTCCCGTGATATCGCCGACGTCGCCGCGATCGAACTCGCGAACCGTTCCACGGAAAACCGCGACCTGGTGCTGACCGGACCGGAAGCACTCACCATCGACCAGGCCCTGGCCCGAGTGGGCGAGGTCGTCGGTCAGCCTCTCAGCCATCTCGACGCCACCCGGGAGGACTTCCTGCGCCGATACACGGCCGACGGCAACACGCCCGAATACGCAGAGGACATCGCCACCCTCTACGACGGCATCCTGCGCCAAGGCTACGGCGCCGAGATCACCGACACCGTGGAGAAGGTGACCGGTAACCCACCCCGTACCATCACCGACTTCGCGCGGGACCACGTCGCGGACTTCGCTCAGGCGCAAGAGCCCACCAAGGGCTGACAGACCAGGCTGCGGCAGTGCTTGTGAGCCACGGACAAGCACTGCCGTTTCCGTGCGACCCCACCCGCCCCGCAGGGAAGATTCATGAATTGCGCATGACGGAAAACCGGCCTCCTGTGCGGCGTGCGCTCGGCGCTCGCGCGTTGACGGCTCCGCAACCGAGGGGCCCGAAGAAGGCCCTCGTGGCCTCACTCGGTGGCGAGGGTTTTGCTGAGCTTGCCCACGGAGACCAACGGCCGACAACGCGGCGCCAATCCGTTCTCGGCTGGCTTCACGCCGGGCGAGCCGGGCGGGAAGGGCCACGTTCTCTGATGCGGTGAGCGAGGGAATGAGGTTATGGGACTGGAAGATGAAACCGACGTGGTCGCGTCGCAGCCGCGCCTGAGCCGTACGGTCGAGGCGGGCCAAGTCCTTCCCGAGCAGGGTCACCGTCCCCGCACTGGGCGGCTCCAGTCCCGACATGCAGTACAGCAGGGTGGACTTTCCTGAGCCGCTCGGTCCGACGATGGCGACGAACTCGCCGCGGGCGACGTCGAGTGAGATACCTCGCAACACCGAAGCAGGTGTCTGCTTCGCAGCTGTAGGGAGGACCTTGCTGAGGTCACGTATCTCGAGGAGGTGTTCGTTCATCACTGAGATCCTGGCGGTGGGGGACATGTGAATACGTCATTCCGCAGTACGTTGCTTCTCCGCTCCCAGGAAGACACGCCACGCTGGGCTGCAGGTCGAGATCGGCCGGCTGCCGACCAGGCTGTCGAGAAGCACCGACCATCGCCGCTGGGTGAAGAAGGACGGGGGCGGGGGTTTACGCCCTGTGTCCACCTGGGAGAAACGCCTCGAACCGCTGTGGCACCTCACCCTCGCCGGCGCTCGCCATTCCACCACCGTGCAGACGGGACCTACCTGCACTGACGCACACCAGCGCATGCGCCAAGGGCGCGGTCGACGCGGCCAAGCCCCGCTTGACAGGCGGACGGGAGCGACTGTCGGGCCCTGAACGCGGGCAACTGGGGCCGCGTCGGCGGGAGGTGCACGAGAGTCAGGTTGATAGAGACCTCTCTAAACAATTGACACATCAGCTAGTTGATTCTTACGATCAACCCATGAACGGATCAGAACCAGACACAGCTGGGACACGAAGAATCGTCCTGCTGGTGGTCGACGGTGTATCCATGCTCGATGTTGCCGCTCCGTCGGAAGTCTTCGCCGAGTCACGGCACGCAAGCAGCAACTATGACCTCGTCGTCTGCTCCCCGGATGGCGAGGACGTAAAGACTGGTAGCGGTCTCGCTCTCCATGCCGACTCCAACGCCCACGATGAAGGGCCCGTCGACACCGTGATCATCGCGGGTGGCTGCAGTTTGCCCACCCGCACCCTCACTCCCGAACACGTATCTGCTGCACGTCATCTTGCTGGGCGCGCACGGCGAGTGGCGAGCCTGTGCACGGGCGCCTTCGTCCTGGGAGCCGCCGGCCTTCTCGACGGCCGCAAGGTCACGACGCACTGGAACCACACCCAGCGGCTGCAGGACCTCTACCCGAAGGCCGAGATCATTCATGACAGTGAGCTCGTCACGGACGGGAACCTCATCACCTCGGCCGGAGAAAGCGCCGGAATCGCGCTGACTCTCCACCTCCTGAAGGAGGACCAAGGCGACAAGGTGCACAGCGTTGTCGCTCGGGATCTCGTGGTCTACCAACGGCCGGACAACGATGTCGCGGGTTCGGTGGCAGTTGCCCGGCGCAATCCGCTGGTTCGCAAGCTGACCGCGGAGATCGTCGCGGACCCCTCTGCGCAGTACACGCTCGCTGACCTGGCCAAACGCGCTGCTGTCTCCCCGCGCCACCTCTGCCGCCTCTTCCAGGAGGAAGTGCGGACGACGCCTGCCAAGTTCGTGGAGCAGGTAAGGTTTGACAGCGCCCGTTCGCTTCTCGACAACGGCGAATCGGTCACCAATACCGCCTTCATGTCGGGCTTCGGAAGCATGGAGACACTGCGGCGGGCCTTCATCAGCCGCTTGGGAGTCTCACCGCGTGCCTACCAGCACCGCTTCAAAACAGTGGTGCAGTAACCGAACGCTGGCCGCTGCCGGCGCATCGCCGACGCACGGGGCGGACCGCCATCGCAGATTGCGCGAGGCCGGGTTCAACGGCGAGAGCCGGCAAGGCTCCATTCGCCATTGACTTGGATTCAGGGGCACCCACACCCGAGGGGACCGCCTTGTCCATCGTGGCGGAGATCGTCGCCCTCCGTTACGGCACATGTGGAGCATCACTCCGGGCGTTGGATACGCCCATGCACAGGGAACCTGTGAAGCCTTGGCCGGACGGCATTTCGAGTTGAGACGCCGAGGGGGCGGCCATGCTGTCGCGGCAACTCAAGAGTCGGTCGGGGCGCAGACTGCCAGCGAGGTCGAGTCGTTGACGACCGTCGCACGTGCCCCTTCATGTCTTCCATCAGTTCAGGCGGGGAACTGTCCCCGCTACCTGTACGAATCAAGGGTGTGACCACGATGACGACCAGCGCCGATCGCACTGCACGTTTCGCAACGCTCTGTGACAAATGGGAAAAAGCCTGGAACGACTTGGACGGTGACGCGGTCGCGGCATTGTGCGCAGAGGATCTGCTCTACGACGAACCGGCACTGGGCGATACACGACGCGGCCGAGAGGCCGTCCGCCAGCACGTGCTGAGCATGGCGCGAACGTTCCCGCAGGGCTCGTCCTCGTTCACACGTGTCGGGCTGTACATCGAGGTGGAGCGAGACGCCATCGTCGTCGCGTGGCGTTTCGAGGGAACCCCGGCCGGCAGCGACCAACCCATCGCTTTCCATGGCGACGACCGGCTGGAAGTCGGTGAAGACGGGCTGATCAGCTCTTACCGGGGACTGTACGACAATCGGCTCGTGCGTAGGTTGCTCCACGAAGCGTATGGGAGATGAAAGCAGCTCAGACGAAAACGGGCGGCACCGTCAGCGTCGTCGGTGGTCGGTGAGCCACGATGGCGCCAGCACACTGATCGCGCGTTCGCGCTAGGGCCTGTCCGGCGGATCATGTCGTGACCGAGCCTTCTCGTAAGGTCGTAAAGGGCTGGACGGTGTGATCGGCGTCGCACTACCGTCGTCTGATGTCCGTTCTCGCCCCGGTGCTGCCGCCTGGCTACCATTCACGCCCTGCGACTACCGACGACGTTGGTGCGATCCACGCGTTGGTCGCGGGCTGCGAGCGGGCGGTGTACGGACGGGTGCAGGCCGATGCCGGGGCCATCGCCGCTGTCTTCGCCCGGCCCGGTCTGATCCCCGAGTCGGACATCGTGCTTGTCCACGACCTGTGTGGCCGGCTGGCCGCGTGGGCCTGGGTGGATCGGCGCTCCGAGGTTCACGTGCATCCGGACCATCGTGGCCGTGGCGTGGGTGCTGCGCTCCTGGGCTGGGCCGAAGACCGAGCCCTCCAGGCGGACAGCGAGGGCATCGTGCAGACAGTCCCGGAAGGCGACGCCGGCGCCGTGGCTCTGCTTCACTCGCGCGGATACACCCCGCTCGTGACGGCCTGGCTGCTGGAGTTCGCCATGCCGGATGAACCGGAGGTGACCAAAGCGCCGTCCGGCATTACGGTCCGGCCACTGCGCACTGGTGACGAATCCGCCACGCATATGCTGGTGCAGGACGCATTCGATGAATGGCAAGAGCGGCGCCAGTCCTATGCGGAGTGGGCGAAGCATATCGTCGACCGGCCCACCTTCGCGCCCGCCCTGTCGCCGCTTGCATTCCACGGCGGCGAACTGGTCGGTGCCGCGCTGTCATTGGACTTGCCCGAGACAGACGAGGGCTATATCGAGCAGGTCGCGGTGCGCCACGACTACCGGGGCCGCGGCATCGCACGACTCCTGCTGCGCCATGCGTTCCGCGCCTTCCACCGGGCGGGCCGACGTTCCTGCACGCTCTGGACACACTCGGACACCGGCGCGCTCGACCTGTACCTGCGAGTGGGCATGACGGTCCGGCACAGCTCCACAGTCTTCCGCAAGGATCTGCGGACCTAGGCTCTGCCCGGACAGATCATGGGCGCAGCCAGAGTCGGATCGAGGCGACGGTGACGGTGCCGTGGAAGATGTAGGCGCGTTTGTCGAACCTCGTGGCCACGGCCCGGGAGTTCTTCAACGCGTTGATCGTCCGCTCCACTTCGTTCCTGCGCTTGTAGATCGTCTTGTCGAAGCCGTTGCCGTTGGGCCGGCCGCCCTTGCTGCCGCGGGCCTGGCGGTTGGCCCGCTGGTTTCTTGGTTCCGGGATCGTGTGCTTGATCTGACGTCGTCGCAGGTAGCGGAGATTGCGGCGGGAGGAGTACGTCTTGTCGCCGCCGAGGTGATCGGGCCGGGTGCGCGGCTGTCCGCCGCTGGGCCGACTGACGCGGATGCGTTCCATGACCGGGATGAGCTGCGGGGCGTCGCCCCACTGACCCGGCGTGATGAGCAGGGCCAGTGGGCGGCGCCCGCCCTCACCGGCGAGGTGGACTTGCTGGTCAGGCCGCCCCGGGAGCGTCCGAGTCCCTCATCGGGGCGGTGCTGCCGGGGCGTGCGTCTTTTTCCCGGCACTCGTGGTGGTTCCTTGCGGGCACCGGCGGCGTGCTGGTGGGCGCGGCAGGAGGTCGAGTCGACACTCACCATCGACCAGTCGATGCGGCCCTCGACGTCGGCGTCGGCCAGGACCGTCGCGAAGAGTCTGTCCCACGTGCTGTCCGCCGACCAGCGCCGGTGCCTCTCGCACACGGTCTTCCACTTCCCGAAACGCGTCGGCAGGTCCCGCCACGGCCCAACGGCCGCCCCGCTTGCCGGACTTCGGAAGATGCGGCTTCAGTCGGGCCCATTCCTCGTTCGTGAGATATTCACGCCCCATGGACATGCCAACGAACCGGAGCGCGAGACGTCACATGATCCGCCGGACAGGCCCTAGCCGGCTTCTGTTGGCTCAACGCACCGAGGCGAGCATCGGCCGCACATGCTCGGATGCCCAAGGATCGGGGGCGACTTCTGCACGGCTTGTGGGGTTCGGCCGAAAGAAGCCGACCGGTGCCGGACAGAGCAGGGTGTGGAAGCCATGAGGAAACAGGAAACACCTGAGGAGCCGCAGGCCCGCTTCGAAGCACTGGTGCACGTGGTAGCGGGGCCGCTCCACAGGTTCCTGCTGCGGCGTGCGGGGGCCGACATGGTCGAGGACGTCATGTCCGAGACGTTGCTGGTGCTCTGGCGGCGGATCAACGACGCCCCGCTGAAGGAAACAGACCTCGCGACCGCTGCTGATGATGTCCTGCCATGGTGTTACGGCGTGGCTCGAGGCTGCCTCGCCAACGCCCGCCGGGCACATCGGCGCAGGCTCAGGCTGAAGGAGCTGCTGACGCGCACCAACCAGTCGACCGGGACCGAGAACGCCGACCACGCCGATCTGTACGCCGCGCTCGGCACGCTCGGTGAACGGGACCGCGAAGTGGTGTTGCTATGGGCGTGGGAGGAGCTGGCGCCGCGTCAGATTGCGGAGGTCACCGGCCTGACGCCCAATGCCGTAAGCATCCGGCTCCTTCGGGCGAAGAGGAAGCTGGCCGCTCAACTCGTGGGAAAGAACGAGTGCCCTCCAGGACATGAGACAGCTGTGGGAGGGAGCAAACTGTGAATTACGACGATCTGCTGGCCCGGTTGCGGGCTGCGTGCCCTGCCTTGACTTCATCAGCGTAGTTGCCCTACGCCGACGGTCTTGTGGGGACCTTGATCACCCACACCGGACGGCGGTGACCGGGCCGCGGAGTCAGGGAGGGCCTGGATGACCAAATGACGTCTTCCGCCCCCAAGTTGCGGCCGCAGCGGTACTTGGCGGACGGAGGCGGTGTAAGCAGGACGCGCTCGGACGGGGGTTGCTGCTAGGAAGCGGTGCATCGGCTGGGCGCGGTCGGGCAGGCCGATCCGTTCATCCCGCCCACCGCGTTCAGAGCGGCAGGACTGTGCACGGTCCGCTGTCACAGAACGGGTCCGACGGCTTCTTCGCCAGCCGCCGTAGCGGATGCGGCGGGATTTGGGCGATTGCGACGGCCGGGGAAAACGCACCCCGGCTCGCGCCGAGTGCCAGCGGCGTGTACACCTCGCCGGCGGCAGAGAGTGGCCGAGCATTGTCTCCAGCCGCGCCACCCGCCTGGACGTGCCATGGTCCTGGGACACCGGAGCGCCGCAGGTGAGCCGGAAACGGCGGATACAGGTTGCCAAGTTCTCGATCGGTGATCCGGCAGTCACAGTCTGGGACACGTGGAAGCTGCCTTGGATGCCACGAGACGTGTCGGCCGACTGAGCCGCTCACCCAGGTCATCGGCAGCGGACAGAGAGCCGGCCGTATCGAGGCGGCTCGCCAAGGAGCCGATGAACGCTGGGTTTCGACGAGAACCTTTCAGGACGACATCAAGAACTTTGAGCAGGATGCGTCCGTTCCGTACGTGCTCAGCTCGTCTGACCGAGAACCACGGCCGACTGCAGGGCTTGCAGGTTCTTGTTCATGCCAGGCTTGAGTGTCAGCAGGTCGTAGTACACACCGACGGTCCTCTCGTCGTCATAGGTCCGTTGGAACTCTGAGGCCAGGGAAAGCCATGACGTGGGGCTGACCCCCATTTGAACGAGACGGGTGACGGCTGCGTCGTGGATGGCCGGCGTCTCCCCGGCCGTCGCGTCGATGACCAGTGTCCGTACTGCAGAAGTCGTCCGACCGGGACGAAGTCCTGCCCTGGTGTTACGGCGTAGCCCGCGGATGTCTTGCCGACGCCCACCGAGTTTCCCGGCGCGGAGCGCGGCTGAAAGGGCGACCCGTCCGGGCGCCCCGGCCGTTGCCGGCGGGCGGCGCCGACCACGCCGACACCGACCTCTACCGGGCGTTGTGCACGCTGCGCTCACTGGACAGAGACGTCGTGCTTCTGTGGCCTGGGAGGAGCTGGCGCCGCGTCACATTGCCCAGGTGGCTGGGCCAACGCCCAGTGCGTTAACTGTCCGGCTGCATCGGGCGAAGAACAGACTCGCCGCGCAACTCGGACGAAAGAACGACCGGGGTGGCGGACATGAGACGGACGAGGAAAGGAGCGATCGATGAATGACGACGAGCTGCTGGCCCGGCTCAGAGCTGCCGACCCGGCTGCTACTGCATCGCCTCCGGCATCCGACATCAACCGTCTTGTGGAGGCTGCTATGACCACCGACAAAACACCCCGCTCCTCCGCCACCAGGATCCCTGTGCCTGCCCTTCGCACGGCCCACCGTGGCCGCCGTCTCGCGCTCGCGGTAGCCGCCGTCGCCGTGCTGGTAGTGGGCGGTGGTGCGACCTGGAGGGCGGTGTACGACGGGCCAGGCAGCCAGGCGCCGGCCAGTGCACCGTTGGCTTTGACCCTGGAGGGTGGTGGCGGCGCCAAGTGCATGGAGCCCACGATCGACTCGCTGCGCCGGCTTGAGGTCGCCTTCGAGGGCTCGGTCACAAGCCAAAAGGGGGACCAGGTCGTCTTCCGAATCGACCACTGGTTTCGTGGCGGTGACGCCGACACCGCCCGGCTCACGAACGACGGAGCCGACGGGGGCAGCGAGACTCTCGTGTTCCACGTAGGTCAGAGCTACCTCGTGACAGCCGAGGCCGGTGTAGTCCCGGTATGCGGTGGCACGAACCTGGCTACTGCCGAAGGCGAGGCTCTCTTCAACCGCGCCTTCGACAAGTAGCCGGAGCACACCGAGAGCCCGCCGTATGAGCTCCGAACGCTGGTCCTCAACAGCCGAAACTGCGTGTGCAGCTGATCGGGTTGCCCAGCAGGTTCCTCTGCAGGTCCTGCTGCTCGGCGGCACACCGTTTCGGGTTCATCCCGCAGCCCGATCGAGGGCCCGGGCCGCAGCCTTGTTCACGCTTCCGAGATGCACCGGTCCGTGCCCGGGCAGTCCAGTGCCGGCGTCCACTCCCTTGAGCACGGTCGGGGAGACGAGGGCCCGGCCGCGGTCCGCGTGGAACGTGCCGGGCAGCAGCTGAGGGCCGGCGACCCGAGAAGCCGGGTGGCCGGTGACCAGGGCGTCCCGCTGACGAGTGTGCCGCTGTCGGGCAGGTGGTAGGCGCAGTGGCGGCGAAGGCAGGCCGACCGCACCCGTGAGGGGGCCGATGACGCACGAGGTCGCAGGAGTGTGCACCACGCATCCCACCGTGCGGGACGTGTGATGCCGACGATACGTGTCTGTGAGGCGTAGTACTCCCAGGTGCCGTGCCCGCGGCGAGGAAACAGTCTGGCGGGCTACGTGTGGTGATGGTCGCTGGTGGAGTGGCTCCATGGCCGCGGGTTAACACCGTGAAAGTTTCACGCAGTGGTACCTCTATCGATTAGAGTGATCACCATGAACCACTCCGGCACAGAGGCCGTTGCCGTCACTGAGACACGCCTGTCCCATGGCTTGCACCGCCGCGCCACCACCCTGTTGTCCGAGGCCGCTCTTCGCCCGTCCGTGCCCCTCGCGGCTGTCGCTGAACTCCGTGACTACCTGGTGAAGAATCTCCACCATCACCACGAGACGGAAGATCACCAGCTTTGGCCGATGATCTCCGCCGCTGCGCCGGAGGCCGCCGAAGAGCTCGCCGCCCTCAGCAAGGAACACGACCAGTTGGACGCGGCGCTCGACGCGCTGGCGGTTGCACCGACCGAAACCGACGCGGACCGCGAGGGCTTGCATCAGGCGGCCGAGGTTGTGCGCGATCTCGTCCATCGCCACCTGGAACACGAGGAGCCCATTCTGTTCCCCGCGCTTGAGAAATACGTGTCGCCCGAAAGCTGGACGGCCTTCTCTCGGCAGGTCATCGCCACCTCCCCCATGGAAGCGGCGCACCTGACAGTGGGATTCTTCGACGAGGTCGGAACACCCGAAGAGGTATCCCTCATCTTGTCGGGACTGCCTGCGCCTGCACTGGAGTTCGTGCCCGTCATGCGGGAACAGGCCCGCGCGTCGCTCGCGCTTCTCAGGGGTGCAGACGCGAACTGAACGGCCGGGTCGGCCTCGGATTGCGTCGATCATGAGAGCCTGAGCACTTCGCGTGGACGGAGCACCGATCACTGCATCGGATCGGCCATGACAGTCCCTCGATGATGACGCTGCCGCTACGGCGGCGGACTACGCGCATCCGCACGCAGCCGGAGATCTCCCGGCGCCTCTGTGCGACCGGATCCTACCCGCAAGCAGCGCCTCAGCCGGGGTCTGCCGGGTGAGCGCCCTTCTCGCTGTGCGTCAAAGTGGACGCTCAGACGGCGACGTCTGTGCGTAGGGCGCCTGCCCCTCCGACGTGGCCGGCGCCGCAACCCCATCCCTACGGAAGCCGGAGCGGGTGGCGCCGTGTCCGCGAAAGGCGCGAGGACCGCAGTTGTCAGCGGCTGCCGCCGCATCGAATGCAGGTATGCGAACGGTCCACTGGGGTGATGGCTTCCCCTTCGCGGCGCTGTCTGTCCAGGGGGCGCACGCAGGAGACATGCTGCGCCTCGTCACGCAGCCGCAGGAGAGCAACCGTATCGCTCAGCCCATTTCGATCGGGCGGATCGACATCGCGACGGCCCGGATGCAGCTGACGGACTGACCTGCTACCGTCCGGCCTCAGGCTCGGCGAGCACGGCCCACCTCGCGGCCCCAGCCAGCCACTCCTCGGCATCGTCGAAGCTCCACTGCCGGTGACCAACCAGACTGAACCAGGCATCCTGGCCCAGGTAGAACCAGAGCAGGTCAGCCGCTTTAGGAATATCCAAGCCGGGACGCAAAGCATCAAGATGGCGCAGACGCTCGGCAATCATCGTCAGTACCTTCATGAACTCCGCGTTGCCCGCCGCAAGCACCCCTGCGGCGGTCGGCTCGGCATGGCATTGGGGCACCAAGGCCGCCAGCATCCGCCAGTGTCCCTCGTGTCCCTGCCGTGTCCCCTGCGCGGTGGCGTTGACGACCTCACGCGGATCCTCGGTTTCGTTGATCCTTCGTATCGTTCGCTCGACGCTCGGGTCTTCGATCGCGGGGGTGAGCAGTTCCATGAGAATGTCCGCCTTGCCACCCGTGCTGCTGTAGACCGTCTGCACCGCCACTTGTGCAGCCGCAGCAATCTTCCCCACCGTCACGGTCGAGTAGCCTTGGGCGATAAACAGCTCTTCCGCTGCCTTAAGGATCGCGGCACGGGTCTCAGCTGCCCCGTGCATGCGACGTGGGGAACGGTAACTCCTGGTGCTCACCATTCTCCTCACCCCGCCTACAGACGCCATTCGACGGGTACTTTACCCGCTGGCAACAGAGCCCTGACACCGGGTGGACAATCGGCGTGTGGGGGCTTGCCATCAGGTCGGCAAGGATGGCCGGGCGTCATCAGGGTGCCGGGCCTGGATTCGTTGGCGGGATTCACGATGACTTTGCGACTCATACGTATGTGTGGCCAGCTGCCAGCATCGAGTGGTGCCCCTAACGCTGCGGTCTGCCGACTCCAAGTGATACTTGACCTGTCGTGCATTTGGTGCGTTCCTGCGGCTCGGCCAGGCCCAGACCCCTGAGTACCATGCGCAGCGTCATCCACATGCAAGGGAGTAAGCGGCTGTGCCCAGCGAATCTGCCCCCGCCACCCTCAGGTCGCGCTACGCGGAACAAGCCGCAGCGGACCTGGCGGAGAACCGCCGTCGGCAAGCAGAACTGATCAGCCACCTGGACGAACTGCGGCAAGAGGAGTCGCTGCTGGTGGACATTTGCAACCTCGCGGGGCATCCCGCGGCTGCGCCGAATACGACTCCTGCACCGCGTCAGGCCCAGGAGGGGGCGCCGGCGGAGGTCGCCGCACTCGACGGTCAGAGCCTGCCTGGATTCCCACCGCACGCGTCGGCGAGCAGCCGCCATCTGCCTGCGGAGAGCACGACCCGAAACGGCGCCGGCAAACAGCCCTTGCTCAGAGACCTCCTCCTGGACCTGCTTCGCGCTCATCGCGAGCCGCGCCTGGCCAGGGAACTGCGCGAGGAACTCTTGCGGAAGCATCCGGATCGGGAACCCACATCCCAAGTTGTGCGCAACACGCTGGAAGGTCTCGTCGCCAAGGGCCACATCCGACGGCACAAGCAGGGCCGATCGGTCATGTACATAGTGATCGACCCCGCTGAGAGTACATAGGTTCGGTTTAAGGGACCGCGTCTCCTGGTTCCCGTTACCTCAGTCGCACAGCCAGGCACCTTCCGAGCCAGTGCGACGGACCGCTTGGCCCGTCGCGGGCGTGAGTATTGCTGCGGCCGGGCGGGTCACACCTGGGTGTCTGCCCATAGGCTCGTCTTGCACACGTGTGCCATGGGGAAGCACCTGCAGTTATCAGTGGTCCGTTCCTACCTGACCATGGGTATTTTAAAGCGCAATAATCTTGGCTCGGCCGGTAGTGGACTCCTCTCCGCCCTCTCGCACCGCCCTCGTTCCTGTCGATGAGGTGAATTGAGCATGGTGAATCGAGAGCCCGACGATTCGTTGCCGCCGTGGCCGCCAGTGGAGCCGCCGCGCTTGCCTGGACTGGCCTCGTCAGCTTCGGCGGCTGCGTACTCCGGAGCGTCCTTCTTCAGTGGCGAGAACCTGACCGGAACGAGGCGGTCGCCGACCTGAACATATCCAGCTGCCCTGCCTCAACCCACTCTTTCGGCAGTGAACTGTCTGAGGTGAACGTGTACGTCTCCTGCAAGGTGGACTGCGGGCCTGGCCTGCCCGGCAACGCCGATGACTCCTACTTCGCCCCCGCACTGCTTGCTCCTTGTAGTGGGATTCTTGAGTACAGGACAGGAGTCATGAAGTAGACTCTCGAACATAATGAGGCTAGCTGAACCTATAGATCGTCCATCGGGTGTGGACCCCCTCGAAGAAGTCCTCGCTCTTGTCGACGTCCGTGCGGAACGGGCTTCCACGCTGACCGGACACGGAGACTGGGCACTGCGGTTTCCTGCGCCCGCCGGCGCGAAATTCAACTCCGTACTCGCCGGCTCCTGCCTGATCGACACACAAGGGCTGGAGAAGCCACTCCTGCTCCGCACAGGTGACTCCTTCCTTCTGACCCGGCCGCAGGAATTCGTCCTCTTCACCTCGGCGCAAGCCGGCGTGCAGCAGGCATCCCCCTTCTTCCGTGCCACAGACGGCACGAGTGCCGAGGTGGGCGTCGTCGAGCAACCGGTCAGCGCACGTCTGGTGGGCGGCAGCTTCGCCTTCGGTCGCCGCGCCCGCGAGCTGCTGCTGGACACGCTCCCGCCGTTGATCTACCTTCCCGCCCATGCTGAAGGCGCGGCGATGGTCCCTCACCTCCTCAACCGCATCGACCACGAAGCCCGCACGGGCAACATCGGCGCGAATGTGGTCAGCGAGCACCTCGCTGTCGTCCTGCTCATCGATGTCCTGCGTTGCCACCTCACCCACCACCCGGACAGGGCCGGCTGGCTCCAAGGGCTCGGCGACCCCGTCGTTTCCACGGCTCTGCACGCCATCCATGGCGATCCGGCGCGCCGCTGGACGGTACGCCTCCTCGCGGACGCTGCACACGT
This sequence comes from Streptomyces sp. NPDC043878, assembly GCF_056435735.1. Lineage (NCBI taxonomy): Bacteria > Bacillati > Actinomycetota > Actinomycetes > Kitasatosporales > Streptomycetaceae > Streptomyces > Streptomyces sp. NPDC043878. The sequence goes on along the minus strand of NZ_JBWKDW010000004.1, from coordinate 288,420 downwards.
CTCCCGCTCGACGCTCGCCGCACGCTTCAAAGCCGCCGTCGGCCAAGGGCCACTCGAATACCTCACCCGCTGGCGCCTCGAACTGGGAGCGCACCGCCTCGCCACCACCGACCAGACCATCGCCACCATCGCAGACACCGTCGGCTACAGCTCCGAGGCATCCTTCGCCCTCGCATTCAAACGCGAACTCGGAACTCCACCAGGCAGCTTCCGCAAGGAGGTCCGCAACCAGGACGGTGTCACGCCCCTACAGCAAACACCTGTCAACGCATAGCGGCGTCGCGACTGCCGGCCCGGACCCCGGTGGCGGCGAACTGCAGCTCGCCGCCACCTTCCGAAACCGTTCTCGCAGTGCCGTTGTCGTCCCGCGCAATGGGATCCATGTCCCTCCGCGCCGCATCGGTCTTTGCCGCTACGGTTCTCAACGCCTCGAGTTCCGCTCCGCCTCCGGCAGATGCTCCCTCGCCCACTCCCCGAACTACCGGAGTGCGGGAACCAGCGCCGCGTGTGACGCCCCCGTCGACCCGTTCGCACGCCGCCAGCCCGTGCCTCCGCTCAATTGCCATGTCCGTGAGCGTGCCGCCGACATGGTGGGGAGATCCAAGCTGATCCAGTGCGTACTACCAGCAACAGATAAGCGAGATCGGCGCGGGGCTGGTAGATCCAACGCATCAGCGTCTGGCCCTGGTTGGCCCCTTCGCGGCTTGTTGCGGCTTGGGCGCCTCTCCCCATTTCTCCCCGGATAGGGGGTTGGCGGCTTCTGCTCGTGGTGCGTTCCCCGCCGTCCCGCGTCGGTGGTTCAGGCCGATCCGGGAAGGACGTCCTGATCCGTGGGGTTCCTGCCCAGTACTGAGGGGCGTCGAACGGATCAAGGATGCAGTCTGGTCACGTCAGAGCTGCGCCCAAGGGTGTCATCGGTAGGAACTCGAAGGAGTAAGTCATGTCGGACAAGTTCACAGGGCGTTGCGCGTGCGGCGCCATCACATACGAGTTCAGCAACGCACCCGAATTCGTCGCGAACTGCTACTGCAAGGACTGTCAGAGATCGTCCGGCGGTGTCATGGCGTCCTACTTCAGCGTCGCCCAGGACGACTTCAAGCTCCTCAGTGGCAGCCCGCGTTCCTATCCATATGTGGCCGACAGCGGGAACACGCTGGAACGCAACTTCTGCCCTGATTGCGGTGCCCGGGTCTTCACCGACAAGCTTTCGGGATTCCCGGGCCAGGTGTTCGTGATGCTCGGCAGCCTCGACGACCCTGAAAGCGTCAAGCAGCCGCTCATGGAGATCTTCACGGCGCGCCGCATCTCCTGGACCGCGGCGCTCGACGTACCGCAGTATCGCGCTCGTCCCGACGCAGACCCGCAGTCCACAGAGGGGCGTCTGCCTGGGGGCTGTGGCTGACACAGCGGGACCTTGGCCCGGAAATGTTCCGGAACTGCTGGGCAGAGCTGGGATACGAGTGGGGGACATCGGCAGTAAGGGCGCATCTCGACTCACGGCTCAGGTGTGCGCTGCGAAGGGCGTCTGACGGGAATCTTGCCTGGTCAGGCGCCCTTTCTCGGCCGCCTAGAAGAGGTCCAGCTTCTTCGGCGAGTAGGCCAGGAGGTTCTTCGTCTGCTGGTGGTACAGGCTCACCATTACCTCTGACCTGCGGCAAAGGGTGGAATCGTCTGCCGCTGAGCCGAGTTGGTCCGGATCTTGGTCCGTGATCTGTGGTGTTGGTGTGCCAGACCTGCGGTACGACGTGGCGCAGGCCGTAACGACCGCCAGGGGCGTCCAGCTTCACTTGACGCGGGCCCACACGGCCTCGACCAGGTTCAGGTCGGGAAAGCAGGTGGGCGGCAGGAACACCGTCAGCCATTCCCGTGCGTCGATCAACTCTCGCATCGTTCGGGAGACGTGGGTGTCGAGCCGGTCCCGGACCGACACGAGCGGTGCCTTGATGAGCGCCCGACGGTTCTGGTTCCTCGGTCCCGAGGGCGACGACAGGCCACACGGCACGATGCTGCCGCGCGACTCCGCCGGAGCATCGAGCGGAAGGGTTCCGCCTGGTGTGCTTGGTGCTTGGGCGATTTCTCCGTGTACGGGGTGGACGTGGACCACGTACGCCGTCGCTAAGCAGCCCCGCCGCCCTTGAGGTGGTCATGGATCGCCTCAGCGAGAACCGAAGGGTCGTCAAGCCAGGGGAAGTGACCTCCCGACGGTTGAACGAACGTTTTCCCGTGAGGGAATACGGCTGCGAGCCGTTCGCCGGTGCTCGGCGTGGGGAAGGGGTCCAGCTCACCGGTGATCACCAGTACGGGAACGGGCAGCTGCCGCAGAGCCGTGCGCAGGGACTCAGCGTCGAAGTCGAATCCCTCGTAGAAGCCCTCGGCCGCGGCGAGGCTGATCTGCTCCAGGTCGCTCTCCGCATGCGTCCGCGCCGCTTCGTCCCAACGGCCGTAGTAGAAGGGAGCCGCAGGCACTCGGTAGGGCAGGGTTTCCGCCATGGTGCTGGAGCCGACCCAGCCGTCGATCGCCTGGCGAGCCTGCGGGTACCACTCTTCGTGTGCCCGCAGCAACAGCGCTTCGTGGAAGTCCTTGACGTCGATGCCCACGAGACGGCTACTGGGAGCGACAAGGATGAGATGAGAGACCCGGTGAGGATGGCGCAGAGCGTAGAGGATCGCGGTGTTGGCGGCGGATGAATGCGCGAGCAGAACGGGGCGCTCGTAGCCGAGGTGCCTCATCAATGCCTCGACATCGTGGACCGAGGCGGCGGCACGGTACGTCGCGGGGTCGTCCGGGGTGGCGGATTGCCCGGTGCCACGGTTGTCCAGGCGGATGACGGTGCTGCCGGGCAGGCCGGCGGTGATTCCGGAGAGATAGGCGGACGCTCGTCCGGGACCTCCCGCAAGGCAGACGATCGGTGGCCCCTCCCCGGATATGTGGTATGTGAGTTCGAGGCCGTCGAAAGACGGGAACGTGGGCATGCGCGTGACTCCTTCCGGTTGTTCCTGCTTCCCGCATGGTGCTGCTTCCCTCGGGAACCTCAGGCCCGGTGTCTTCGGGTGTCCGCGATCAATGGGAGGTTTCCGTGAGCTGCTGCACCAGGGAAATGAACTGGCGGGCCGTCGAGTTCCTGTAGAGCTCCCTGGGTGAGACCTTGGGCAGCCCTTCGGCGCGGAGCGCGGCGAGGGCTTGGACAACCATGAGCGAATTGCCGCCCAGCTTGAAGAAGTTGTCATCCGGTCCGACCTCGGTCTTCAGGAGGGCGCTCCAGACGCGAAGGACGGTTGCGGCCGGGTCGGCAGGGGGGACCCGAGCCGTCTGCGGTGCCCCTTCCGCGGGCACCGCTGAGAGGCGAGTGGCGGCAGCGCGAGGATCAGGCAGCCTGGTGGTGTCGAGCTTGCCGTTGATGGTCAGAGGGATCTCGCTGAGCCTCGTCAGGGTGGAGGGGACCATGTAGTCAGGCAGCACGGCTCGGAGGCGGGCTTGCACCGCGTCCAGGTCCAATGCGTCGTCCGCTGCGGCCACGTAGCCGTCGAGCCGCCTGCTCGCCGGGTTCGCCGGGTCGTCCTGACGCACGACCACAGCCGCTGCGGAAACGCCGCTGGAGTCGATCAACGCGGCCCGGATTTCGTCCAGCTCGATGCGGTAGCCGCGCACCTTGACCTGATTGTCCAAGCGGCCCAGGTGGTCGAAGCTGCCGTCGAGCCGCATCCGCCCCTGATCTCCGCTTCGGTAGATGAGTTCGCCCGTGACAGGGTCGTGCACGAAACGCTCGGCGGTGAGGTCGGGCTTGCCGAGATAGCGGTCGGCCACTCCTGCGCCCCCTACGCAGAGTTCGCCGATCGCCCCCGGGGGGAGGAGCCGGCCGTGCATGTCGCGGACGGACACGTGCCAACCGGGCAGAGGCCTGCCGACCGAACGGGACCCGGAGGCGACATCCTTCGGTGTCACGGTGTGGGAGGTGACATGCACAGTGGTCTCAGTGATCCCGAACATGTTCACGAGCCGGCAGTGCGCGGGCGAACGGCGGGCGTACCAGGCTCCCAGCATCCCGGTGTCGAGCGGTTCTCCGCCGAAGATGATCAGCCGGAGCGCCGTATCGCGTTCCTGCAACCTGCCCGCGTGGAGGAGCTGGGAGAACGCCGAGGGCGTCTGGTTCAGCACCGTGACCCGCTCGGTGAGAACAAGCTCGCAGAATTCGTCGGTGTCCCGTGTCACCCAGTACGGCACCACCACCAGACGTCCACCGGTGAGCAGGCATCCCCACATTTCCCAGACCGAGAAGTCGAAGGCGCTTGAGTGGAAGAGGGTCCAGGTGTCGTCCGGGCCGAGGTGGAGATCAGCTGTCGTAGCCTCCACCAGGGCAATGACGTTGCGGTGCGGCACGACGACGCCCTTGGGACGTCCCGTCGAACCCGAGGTGTAGATCACGTACGCCGTGCCCGCCGCGTCGCTGGCCGAGGGCTCCAGCTCGGGCGACGGCGCGGCGGTGCCTCGTTCGGCCACATCGGCGGGGCTCACCACCACCGCTCCGTCCGGTGCTGGAAACGTGTCCAGCGTCGTGACGACGACGCACAGGCCCGCGTCCGCAGCCGTGTATCGCAGGCGTTCGACCGGGTGTCGGGTATCCATCGGGACGTAGGCGGCACCGGCCTTGAGGACGGCCAGCAGAACCACGACGAGGTCTGCGTCGCGTTCGAGGCACACACCCACGAGGTCGCCGGGAGCGACTCCCAGGTCGCGGAGTCCGGCCGCGCAGATCCCGGCACGGCTGTCGAGCTCCTGGTAGGTCAGCCGGGCGGAGCCGGCCGTCAGGCACGTGGCATGAGGCGACGCCCGGGCGATCTCCGCGAAGCGCTGGTGAATCGCCCAATCCGACGGGGGAGCTGTGATGCCCAGTCCCCCCAGGGCGAGGATGTCGCGTGCGGTATCACCGGTCAGGGGGTCGACCTCGGTGAGCAGCCGCCGTCCTGTCCCCGAGCTCAGCTGCGTGGCGACCCCGGCCAGATAGGAGCAGAACTGTTCGGCGACGGTGCGGGAGACGGCTGCCTCTTCGAATCGGCAGCTGGCGTCCAGCGTTCCGTCAGCCCGTTCGGTGACGCGGAGGGTGAGGGGGAACAGCGGCCCCAGTGTGGGCTCGTAGTCTTCTCGGCCCTCCTTGGTGTGGATGATGCCCACACTCGGCAGAGGTTCGTGATCCGTTCGTTCCTCGGGGCGGGCTGCGGCGCGGGCGAGCAGGTCGGACACGTCGTGACGGCCCTCATGCGTCGTGAGGGTGATGACGCGCGGCTCCGGATGTTCGGCGGGGTCCAGGGTGCCGAGCCGGACGGTCTCCTCTCCGCTGTACCGAGCCACGGTCAGCGCCGTGGCCCCGGTGAGGGACGTCCTGTCGACTGCGCTCTCCAGCGAGAGGTTCAGCGAGGTCCAGCCGGTCGGGGATGCGTCGTGATGGTCGGGGAGTCCCCATGCGGGCCGAAGGGCGTCCCCTCGCCCGGAGTCCGGGGCAGACTCCGGGAGCATGTCGCAGGCCAGGACCGCACCAGAGTCGGCGTCTTCGGACGTCAGCAGAGATGTCAGCACGGCGGCGGCCCGGCGCAGGCTCGGAAACGGCACGCGGGAACGATCCGCCACCAGAATGAGATCGTGCGCGTCGTCGTAGCGCAGCAGCACCACACGCAGCGGAGCGACTCCTGCGCGGATCGGACGCGCCGCCTCGGCAGCTCGTCTGCGCTGTGCCTCGGGTGCCGCCACCCGCGCGTGCACGCGGGTGGTCCAGAGGTTCGCCCCGCCGTACACGGTCTGCATCTCGGCTTCGGCGAGCCGTTCGCGTGTGCGCTCGGCTTCGAAGCCGAGCGCGAGCCTGACAACGAGGCTGTGGCATGCCGCAGCCGGCTGGAGCGGCACGGTATCCGTGATCGCGCGTATGGTCATGAACGGTCCTCCGCCGGTGCAATGGTGAGTGGGAGTGGGTACCGTCAGCGAGCCGTGAAGCCGCCGTCGACCGTGAGGACGGTGCCGGTGACCTGGCGGGATTCGTCGCTCGCGAGCCACAGGGCGGCGTGGGAGACATCGGCGGGGTCGATCAGGGCGTTCATGGGCTGGTCACGAACGAAGATCGTTTCGTGTTCCGCCACGGACACGTCCAGCGACCGTGCGATCTCGGACAGCATGCGGCCCTCTCGCGCCGGGGCGTCGTGCACCGATCCCGGGCAGAGGGCGTTCACACGAACCTGCGCGGGCGCGTAGTCCAGTGCCGCGGCCTTGGTCAGGCCGATCAGTCCGTGTTTGGCCGCGACGTATCCGGCGAAGCGCCGGTACCCGACCAGGCCCGCGGTGGAGGAGACGTTGACGATGCTGCCCGAACGCTGCCCGGCCATATGGGGAAGTGCCGCCTTCATCATGCGCCAGGCGCCCGTGAGGTCGACGTCGATCATGAGCGACCACTCCGGCTCGGTGATGTCCTCCATGAGCTTTCCCGAAGGCGCGGCGATGCCCGCGTTGTTGACAAGGACGTCCAGGCGCCCGAAGCGTTCCAGGGCGGCGGTGACACCTGCCTGACAGTCGTCCTGACTGCGCACGTCGGCCGTGACGGCGACGGCGCAGGCACCGGTCCGTTCGCATTCCTGGGCCGTGAAGTCCAGTTGAGCCTGCGAACCGAGGGCGTACGGGACACCGTCGATGTCCCGTCCGATGTCGAGGAGCACCAGATCGGCGCCCTCCGCGGCGAATCTGAGGGCGCAGTCGCGTCCCAGGCCGCGTGCTGCGCCGGTGATCAGCGCTGTCTTGCCCGTGAGTCTCATGTGCCGTCCCCCTCAGAGCCGTGTGCTGGACAGGACGCGCAGGAGCGGATCAGGGCTTTCGGCCAGGTACATGTGGCTGCCGGGGAGTTCCTGGTAGGCGAAGGCACCTCGGGTGCAGGTCGCCCACTCACGCGACTGCCGAGCGGACACCAGGAGGTCGTCGGCGCCGCGCAGCGCGGTGATCGGCGCGGCCAGCGGTTCGCCGTCGGCCGGCCGGTAGTTCTCGTGCATGGCGACGTCGGCGCGCAGAACGGGCAGGAGGATTTCACGTAGTTCCGGCACGTCGAACGCCTCGTGGCGGTACCCGGCGAACTCGTGGACACGGGCGAGGAATTCCTCGTCGTCGAGACCGGTGGCCCGCTCGGTGCGGCCACCCCGCGGCCCGGGGGATCCGCTCACGTAGAGGTGGCTCAGGCGGCCGGGGTGTGATCGTTCGAAGACGCGCGCCATCTCGTACGCGACCACTGCGCCCAGGCTGTGCCCGAACAGAACCAGGGGCGCGTCGGGATCGGCTCCGTCGAGTACGTCTGGGACGAGGGCTGCCCCGGCCGACCGGACGTCGTCGAAGGGCTCCTCTCCGAACAGCTCTTCCCGCCCGGGAAACTGAATGGCCAGGACGCGGGCCTGGCCGCCGAAGGGAACCGGCGGCCAGGCGCGGTAAAACGACGCTCCGCTGCCGGCGAAGGGGAGACAAACGAGGGTGAAAGGCTGGTTCGTCATGGTCCTGGAGTTGTTGGGGAGCGACCCGAACGGTCAGCTCGGATGGTCGGGTGTCAGCCGTGGGGTCGAGTGCGCGCGACTGCTCACAGCGCGATCTGCCGGCGGATACGGGCGGTCACCGGCGCCATATGATCGTTGACGTAGAAGTGGCCGCCTTCCAGAAGGTGTACCTCGCCGGGGCCCGTCGTCAGTTCCGCCCACCGCGCGACGTCCGCTGGGACGACGGCGTTATCGGTGGTGCCGCCGAAGGCCACGACGGGACAGTCCAGCGTGCGGTGCTGTTCCCCGTAGCGGTACGACAGCGAGATCCGGCGGTCGGCACGCAGCGTTTCGAGGACCAGTTCCATGAGTTCGGGGTGTTCGAAGGCTTCCGGGTCCATTCCGCCGCGGTCCACCAGAGCCTCGATGAGTTCCGCGTCGGTCGGTTCGCCGTCCGGGACGAGGACGTCACGCCGGATGTGCGAGGCGGGAGCGGCGGAGGGGAAGAAGGCCCTGACCGGCCGTCCCATGCGGGCTAGGCGCCAGCACACCTCGAAGCCGAGCATGGCGCCGAGACTGTGGCCGAAGACGTGAAGCTCCTCCTCCGCTGCGAGGGCTTCGGCCACCGGGTCGGCGAGCTCGGCCATCGAGAGGGCGGCGCGCTCCGCGAAGCGGGGGCCGCGACCGGGATACTGCACAGCGACGATCCGCACATCGTCGGGGAACCACCGGGCCCACTTTGCGTATCCCTGGGCCAGCCCGCCGGCGTGCGGCAGGATGGCCAGTGTCGCGCGCGGTCCCGTTGCGGTCGGCCGTGGTTCCCACAACCACTTGTTCAGGCTCTGGCCAAGGGCATCGGCGTTCGCCGTGCTCATGAAGATCCCTTCTGCTCATGAGGTGCGTTGCCCGACTGCCTGCCGGCGGGAAACAGCGGAGAATCCGGCTCACGCGCGAACAGGACCGGCATCGCCGCCAGGTCTTCGGCCAGCGCCCGCAGCGCGGACTCACCCACCCGCTCGGGGTCGAAGTAGAAACGTCCCGTGAAGCAGCCTTCGGACAGCTCGACCATCAGAGTGAGGTCGAAACGGGCCGGCGGGACGAAGAGCCAGGGGTCCGCGCTTACCACGGCTCCGTGCACCGCCCCCGGGTCCTGGGGCCGTTCCTCCACGGAGAACGCCACGTTGCACAGCGCCGGTGCGGCGGACTCACCACGGGCCGGAGCGGCGGAGCGGACCACGTGCTGGAACGGTATGTCCTTGTGGAGCAGGGCCTGAACCATGACGTCGCTGACCTGTTCCACGAACTGTCCGGCGGTAACGGTGGGTTCCGTGTCGAGACGGATCAGCAGCGTGTTGTCGAAGGGACCGATGACGGCCTCGAACTCCTTTGCCGGGCGTTCGGTGACCGGCGTGCCAATGATCAAGTCCTGAGTGCCGGTGCGGCGTGCCAGCGACGCGGCGAACGAGGCCAGCAGCACCATGAACGGGGTGGCTCCCAGGTCGGCGCAGGCCCGCGCGGTGGCCTGCACGGCCTCGAGCGAAAAATCGAACTCGACCACCCCCCGGGAGAGTTCGTCAGGGAAGGCGGGACGCAGGTCCGGTGCGGTGAAGTGCAGTGGTGCGGGCGGATCGAGAAGCCGCTGTGTCCAGTAGGTCAGCTGTTCAGCCGCGTCGGCGCCGTCAAGCCAGTCACGCTGCAGCCGGGCGAAGTCGCCGTAGGCGGCGGACGGCTCAGGCAGAGCCGGGTCCTTCCCGGAGGCGTAGGCGTCATAGAGGTGCCAGAGCTCCCTGGTCAGGATGGGGCCGGACAGTCCGTCGAAAGCGCCGTGGTGGACGACGACGAGCACCATATGGACCGCCCCCGGCAAATGCACGACCTGCAGGCGCAGCAAGGGCCCCCTGCTCAGATCGAACGGCCGTATCGCCGCGTCGTACAGAAGCCTGTCCAGGGCACTGCCTCGGCCGTCTGCTTCGGCTTGTCCCACGTCGACCCGGACGTCCTCCGGCGGTGTCAGTCTCCCCGAGGGCACACCCATGGTGTCGTCGAAGCGCGTGCGAAGGGCGCCGTGGCGTCGCGTCACCGACTGCGCCGCCCGGTGCAGAGCGGTGTCGTCGAGCGCCCCTGTGAGCCGGAAACACAAGGGGACGTTGTAGCTGCCCTCCGGGGCCAGCTGGTCCACGACCCAAAGACGTTCCTGCGTTGCAGACAGAGTAACTGGATCACCGGTGTCACGCATGTCTCTCTCCAAGGTACGGCGCATCGTGGCTCAGGCCGGGGCCGCATCCAGCCCCGCGCGGTTGTTGCGCAGCGGGCCCGAGGCCAGTCCCAGCAGCCCGACGGCGACGATCACGGCAGCGCAGATGGTGAGGGCCGTCACCGCACTGCTGAATTCGGCCAGGTTGCCCAGCACGTTGTTCATGAGCAGCAGGGCGAGGCTCTGGACGAGAACGAGCACCGCCTGGATGCGCGAAAGGTGACTGTCGGGTGTCACCGCGAGGACCAGGGGCATGATGTGTGCGGCGAAGAGGCCGTTGCCGATGCCGACTCCGAAGCCGGCCACGAGAACAACTCCCGCACTGGGTGAGAGCGCCATGCCCAGGACACCGGCACCGGCCACGATGAGGCCGCATGCGGCGAGGAGCCCGGGGCGGCCCAGCGCTCCGCGGCGCAGGACCAGGAGCGTGACGGCGACCATACCGACCCCCTGCGCTCCGATCGCCAGCCCGGCGGCACTCGCGTCCCAGTGCTGCTCGCGCGCCAGGAGCGGGAGCAGCAGGGGAAGGACCGGCAGCAGGAAGCCCGCGGCGGCACCGGTCATCAGCAGCGCCGGACGCAGGACCGGGTGTGCGAAGGCGACGCTCACACCGTCCCAGGCGTCCTTGACCAGATGGCCCGTCCTCGGCGCGGGAGGTGGCTCGTGCCGAGGACGGACGGCGATCAGTACCGCCAGCACGAGCGCGAACGTCACGGCGTTCACCAGGGCGGCCCCTGCCAGCCCCGCCAGGCCGACCACAATGCCGCCCAGCGGCCCACCTCCCATGTTGACCACCTGACCGCCCACCTGGCGCAGGGAGAGCGCACGGGGCAACTGCTCCTTGCCCACCAGGCGGCGCGGCATGGAGCCGGAGGCGGGAAGGTAGAACGCGTCGATGACGCCGACCACGACGCCGGCCACGATGAGCACGGCGGGCGAGGCTCCGAGGCGGTAGGCGACGGCAGCCAGGATGAGGGAGAAGACCAGCATGGCCGCGTCACCTGCGATCAGGACGCGACGCGCGCTGAATCGGTCGCTGACCGCGCCGCCGATGAGGAGCAGAAGCACCCTCGGCAGGGTGATGGCGCTCAGGGCCAGTCCTGCGACCGCGCCACCACTCGCGCTCGCAGCCCAGCCGATCGCGAAGTAGAAGACCGCGTCCCCGGCAAGGGACGCCAGAACGCCGGCCAGCCACAGCAAGTAGGAACCCGGCAGCCGCGCCGCGCTCCTGGTGCCCGCAGTCGACACGGTCGGCGTAGAGCCGGAGGGGCTCGTGTAGCGAGCTGAGATGAGAGGCTCCTGGGGCTGAGGTCTGCGTGTCGGCGGAGGATCAGGTGTCGACGTGATCAGGCGTCGGCGGACTGGGCGGCGACCAGATCGTCGAGCTCGGCCGCCAGCGCTCTGACGGTGCGGGAGGCGAACAGCTGGCGCATCGTCAGGCGCACGCCGAAGCGGTCGCGGAGCATGGCGACAACGCGCGTGGCGATCAGTGAATGGCCGCCGAGCTCGAAGAAGTCCGCGTCAGCGCTTTCGACCGGCGCCTCAAGCACGGACGTCCAGACCTTGGCGACGAGTTCCTGTGTCGGCGTGTCGAGGCCGTGCGCCGGCATCGTCTGGTCACTCTCCTGAACCAGCTGCGCCAGCTGAGTCAGATCGGCCTTGCCCGCGACGGTCCGGGGGATGTGGTCCAGACGCAGAATCCGGGAGGGCACCAGGTGTCCGGGCAGTTCCGCCCGGAGTGCGGCCCTTATCGTTTCGGGCTCCAACACTTGATCGGCCTCGGGGACCACAGCCAAGGCCAGCACGGAGCCACTGGCCACAGATGCGGTGAAGGCCACGGCGGTCCGCACGTCCGGCAATGCCCGCGCGGCACTCTCGACCTCGCCGGGCTCCACGCGAAAGCCCCGGATCTTGAGCTGGCCGTCGGTCCGCCCGACGTATTCGAGTGCTCCGTCGGGACGGCTGCGCACGAGGTCGCCGGTGCGGTACATCCGCTCGCCATCGCCCGACGGGTCGGGAAGGAAGCGCGCGGCTGTGAGGCCGGGCCGATTCAGATAGCCGCGGCCTACACCGGCACCGGAGATGAACAGTTCACCGACATCCCCAGGCGCAACCGGTCGCAGCCGTTCGTCCAGGACCTGAACGCGGTAGTTGGGCAGCGGGCGGCCGATGGTGGACGGGTCGTCACCGGCGTAGGTATCCGCCCATGTCGCGCAGATCGTCGTCTCGGTCGGTCCGTAGGCGTTGACGAACCGCCGTCCACGCGCCCAGCGGGCCGCGAGGTCGGGCGCGCATGCCTCACCCGCAGAGACCACGACCCGCAGGCCTGCCGCCGGTGCCGGTGGTTCGTTGACGGCGAGAAGAGAGGGGGTGGCCGTCACGAAGGCCACCTCGCCACTCAGGAGTGAGCCGCCCTCGTCCCGCGGGTCCGAGAGCACAACGCCTCGCCCGTTCACCAGGGGGATGAGCGTGGACCAGAGCCAGCCGTCGAAGGAGGGGGCCAGTACATTGCCGCCCTCCAGGCCTTCGTCCGGCGCCAGGGTGTCTACGGCCGTGAGTAGGTTGGTGATGTTTCCGTAGGTGATGCTGACCCCTTTGGGAGCCCCCGTCGTGCCCGAGGTGTAGACGATGTAGGCCATGGAATGCGGGGACAGCGGGCCGGGCGGAACGGCTGACGGCGACGCGCCGGCGACTGCCGGGTCGATGTGTGTGACCTGGCTGTCCGCGAATGCGGCCTTGTCGAGGGACACGACCGCTGCGACGCCGGCGTCCTGGACCAGGGCGGACAGTCGGGCGTTCGGATGCCCCGGGTCGAGCGCTACGAACGCGGCGCCTGCGCGCCAAGTGCCGATGAGCGTGGCAACCAGATCGCGCGACCGGTCGAGATGCGCTCCCACGGCCGTCTCCGGGCCCACACCCAGGCGCAGCAGTTCGGCAGCGATCGCGTCCGCCCGCCCGTTCAGCTCCCCGAAGGTGTAGGTGCCGTCATACGCACGCACAGCCACAGTTCCAGGGGTCCTGCAAGCGTGTACGGCAACTGCTGCTGCGGGATTGAAGGGAGCTCCGGCTGTTGTTTGTTCATCGCCAGACGCTCTGGTATCCACGACATCCTGCTGTGCAGTCATTGCCTGAAACCCACTTCCGTCACTGAGTGAAAGGAACTTTTTCGTAAGCGCTCAGCTGTGCGCCTCCTACGCGCGAGAGATGTCGGGAAAGTCCACTTGGCGGCGGAGTATGGAAGTTGTGTAGTTGCTGCGGACTTCGGCGGCTGTCCTGAAGGCGTGAGCGCTGGATCGGTTCGCAGTGCATCATCTCTACCGCGCAAAATCAAGGGTGGACTTCCTGGCGTCTGGCTCATATTGTTCGGCCGAAAATAAAGGGTGGACTTCTTTTCGTCTGGCTCATATTGTTTGGCCAATGCATCTAGGCCAGGTATGCGCTCACTCTCTTATGCGGTGAAAGTGATTGCAGCGCGTTCTCGTCGAGCTCGACTTCGCTGCGAGAGCGGCCGTCGGCGCCACTTGGAGTCCACTCTGGATTCGCATGTTCCTCCCCTCAGTCACTGGAGCGACTCATGGCCGACCTCACCATTCTCGCCTGGACCGTTCTCGTCAACTCGGAGCAACAGTACGGACTGCACCCCGCTGACCTGCCCATTCCCAAGGGATGGCAGGAGGCTGGGTACGCCGGCACAGAAGAGGAATGCATGCGTCACGTGGACGCTGTCTGGACGGACATAAGACCACTGAGTCTTCGAGAAGCTCTCGGCTCTTCCGTGGCCTAAGGGGTTGGCTAGTCCAGGCTATTTCCCTAGAAGGGTCGCGGTAATGGAAGAGATGAAACTCCCCAATGGGCTGACGGTGAGCCATGTCAACGCAGGGGAGACCGCCCTGCTGTACCGAGACATATTTGTCGAGCGCTGCTATATTCAGCACGCAATATCACTCAATCCCGGGGATACGGTACTCGATGTCGGCGCAAATATCGGCATGGCCTCGTTGTTTCTGCATCTAGAATGCCGGGGGCTGACCTTTCATGCCTTCGAGCCGGCGCCCATTCCGTATGCGGCGCTGCAGGAGAACTTTTCCCTGCATGGCATCCAGGGGCATGCGACGCCCTGCGCGCTCTCCGATCATTCGGGTGCCGCCACCTTGACCTATTACCCGGATTCGACGTCGATGTCGGGCTTCCACGCCGACCCGGAGGCCGAGTCGGCCCTGATGCGCACCTTCCTGATGCGCAGTGGGCTCGACGACGAGGACGTCGACGACATGGTCAGCGGCCGGCACACGGCGCAGGCCATCGAATGTCCGGTGCGGACCCTGTCCGAGGTGATCGCCGAGCGCGGCATTGCCTCGATCGATCTCCTGAAGATCGACGTCGAGAAGAGCGAGCTGGAGGTGCTACGCGGCCTGGCGGACGAGGACTGGCCGAAGGTTCGCCAAGTCGTTGCCGAAGTCCACGACATCGACGGTGCGCTCGAAAGCTTCACCTCACTGCTGCGGAAGCACGGGTTCGCGGTCGCTCTCGAGCAGGACGCGCTGTTGGGCGGCACCGAGATCTACGAGGCCTTTGCTGTCCGGAAGGGAGCCTGAGCTGTGTCCATCATCGATGTCGCGGACCCCGGCCTTTACGAGTCCGGCGATCCGATCGCCGTTTGGGCACACCTCCGTGCCACGACACCTGTCGTCTGGACCGAGCACGCAGCCGGCCCCGGATTCTGGTCCGTAATGTCGTACGAGCCAGCCCTCCAGGTCTACCGCAACACCACTTCTTTCACCTCCGAGTTGGGCATGCGGGTCGACTCCGACCCAGCCGCGGTCAAGGCGGCGGCCGGCAAGATGCTGATTGTCAGTGACCCACCCGTCCACCCTCGCCTGCGCAAGCTGATGAGCTCGGCATTCGTGCCCCGGGTGGTGGCTACGCTCGAGGAATCCATGCGCCGGGTGATCGAGCCGCTGGTCGAGCAGGCGCTGGAGAAAGACAGCGTCGACTTCGTCGACGAGATCGCCGCAGTCCTGCCCGCGGCGATCATCTGCGACATCATGAACGTGCCGCAGGCGGAACGCTCAACGATGATCGAGCTGACCAGCCAGGCGTTCGGTGCATCCGTAGGAACCTCCAGTGGGTGCCCTATGGACCAGCTGCGGAAAACCGAAGCCCACGCGGAGATCTTCCTCTACTACACGGATCTCGTGGAAGAGCGCCGACGCAATCCCGGGGACGACGTGGTCAGCGCGCTGATCCGGGGCGACATGGGCGGACGCAAGCTCACCAACGAAGAAATTCTGCTCAATTGTGACGGACTCGTCACCGGCGCCAACGAGACGACCCGCCATGGCTCGTCCGCCGGGCTGATCGCGCTCATCGAGAACCCAGAGGAGTGGCAGCGTCTGAAGGCGGGCGAGGTCGACATCGAGTCCGCAGTCGACGAAGTGCTCCGCTACACCAGTCCCGCCCTGCACGTCATGCGCGTCGCCACGCAGGACGTGGAGGTCGGCGGGCAGCACGTTCGTGCCGGCGAAGCCGTGGTGTTGTGGAACGCCTCGGCAAACCGGGATGAGAGCGTCTTCCCCGACCCGGACCGATTCGACCTCGGACGTACACCCAACCGGCACCTCACGTTCGGGATAGGGCCGCATTTCTGCCTGGGAGCGCCTCTGGCCCGGGTCGAGCTGAAGGTGCTGCTGCAGGTGCTGGCGGAACGGGTGGGGCATATGGCGATCACCGGCCCGGTGGAGCGTATGAGATCCAATTTCATGTGGGGTATCGACCGCCTGCCGGTTGCCCTCTCGAGGGAGACACGTTGACCGACGAAATCGTCAGCCGCACCCGGGAACACGCGACTACCGCTTGGACGGAGATCCTGAACGGAGCCGTCCCGGCGGAGACCGACAACTTCTTCCAGACGGGCGGCACCAGCCTGAAGGCGCTGCGCCTCTGCGCACGCCTCAGCGGCCTCCTCGGCCGCAAGGTGCCGGTGAAGCTACTGCTCAAGAACAGCACCTTCGGCGCATTTGTAAGCGCTCTGGAGACCGCGGACGTATGAAGAAGCTGATCGTCGTCTACGACAAGGGCGCGGTAAACCCGCTCGAGGCTTACGCCGGGCTGTCCGCCATCGCGCGGCCGGTGTTCGCCGTTGCCCCGTCGGAACATGGTGAGCGGGCCCTCAACGTGGTGGAGAGGCTGGGCGAGTCGGTGGTTCTCGGGCCCTCGGCGAGCCAGTCCGCGGATCGCTTGCGGACGTTCACTGCCGCGGGCATCGTGACGTTCAGCGAGGACATGGTGGAACCCACCGCCGAGCTCGCGAGGCATCTGGGTCTCTCCTATCATCTGGAACCGACTTTGGGATGCCTCAAGGACAAGCACCGGCAGCGGCTGCGCCTGCGCGAACGCGGTGTGGACGCGACCATGACCCGTCGCATTCAGAGCCGCGCCGACGTCGCGGCGGCGATGGCGGAATTCGACGCGCCGGTCATCCTGAAGCCGGCCCGAGGTGGGGCGAGTCGGGATACACATGTGATCACTCACCCGGACCGGGGCGGGCAGCTCGTCGACGCGATCCTCGACAGGTATCTCCCGGCGGGGCTGGTCATCGAAGAACTGCTGGTCGGTCGTGAGATGCCGGCCGGGATCGGGGACTACATCTCGATCGAGAGTGCCGTCGTGGACGGGCGCGTCACGCATCTGGCGGTGACCGGCAAGTTCGCCCTCGCGGCTCCGTTCCGAGAGGTCGGACAGTTCTGGCCCGCCTTGCTGGACGAGGACATCCGGCGCGCGTCATTGAACCTCGCGACCGCCGGCCTTGCCGCGTTGGACGTGCGTCGGGGCGTGACGCATACCGAGATCAAATTGACACCCGACGGACCTCGCATCATCGAGATCAACGGTCGGCTCGGCGGCCACATCCACGAGCTCGCGCGACGCACCGGCGTCCCATCGCCGATCGAGATCGCGGGGACCATCGCGCTCGGAGGGGATCCGATGCCGTCGATGTTCAGTCCCCCTCCCGGGGTGTATTGGCAATACAACACGCCAGCCCCGCGGAGGCGGGCCCGGTTGGTG
This sequence comes from Streptomyces sp. NPDC043878, assembly GCF_056435735.1. Taxonomy (NCBI): domain Bacteria; kingdom Bacillati; phylum Actinomycetota; class Actinomycetes; order Kitasatosporales; family Streptomycetaceae; genus Streptomyces; species Streptomyces sp. NPDC043878. The sequence continues at coordinate 271,610 of NZ_JBWKDW010000004.1, read as the reverse complement.
GCGAACGCCAATGCGGCCACGGTCACCGCTCTCGAGGGAATCTCGCAATACACGCCCTACTACCAGAAGGGCGATCTGTTGGACCTGGACGTCATGACCAATCCGCTCGATGTCATCTCCGGGTACTCGAAGACCCACGAAGAGATGCTGAAGCAGGTCGACAGGCTCCTCGACCACGTCGTCTATCGACTTGCCATGGACGGCACCGAATCCGCCGTGACAGCGCGGGAGTTGGCTGACATATGAATGGCCATGCAGATTTGGCGGGAGCGACATGACCTTCACCACGCCCGTGGAGCCGGCAGCGGACCTCGCCGATCCAGGATTCCACGCGGGTACAGCCGCGCACGACCACCTTCGGCAGCTCCGGCGCCATGACCCGGTGGCGTGGCAGCCTGCCCGCGATGGCGTTCCGGGATTTTGGAACGTGAGCAGATACTCCGACGTCGTGCAGGTGTGCAGATCGGCCGATGTGTTCGTATCCGGCCGGGGAAACGTGCTGAACACCCTGCTCGCGGGTGGTGATACGGCGGCCCAACAGATGCTCGCGGTCTCGGACGGTCCGCGCCATGCCGCGATTCGCAAGCTGCTGTGGAGGGCCCTTACGCCCGAGGCCCTGAGTCACACGGCCGACCGCGTCCGGGCCAACACCCGCGACCTGATTCGTCGAGCGGTCGCCGACGGGTCGTGCGAGTTCGCGCATGACGTGGCGGCCCATATCCCTCTCATGGCCATCTGTGATCTGTTCGGCATTCCAGCATCGGACCGGGCGTTCATCCTGCGCCACGCGAGTTCGGCCCTCAGCTCGGACACCGAGGAGCACGCGGCCGAGGAGAACTTGCGTTCCAAGAGCGAAATCCTGCTCTACTTCACCCGCTTCGTCGCCTACTGCTCTCGTCAGCCGTCGTCCTCGAGGTCGCCGCTGATGGATGTGCTCATCGACGGGACCATCGACGGCCGGAGTCTCCGGTCTGAGGAGATCATCTACAACTGCTACAGCCTGATCCTCGGCGGAGATGAGACGACGCGACTCGCCATGATCAGCGGGGTTCTGGAGCTCGTCCGTCGTCCCGATCAATGGACGCTGTTGAAGTCAGGGACGCCCATCGATGCGGCGGTCAACGAAGTGCTCCGATGGAGCACACCGGTCATGCACGTGGGGCGCACGGCCGGCGCGTCGGTGACGCTGGGCGCGCGTGACATCGTCGAGGGCGACCTCATCATCGCCTGGCTGTCATCGGCCAATTTCGATGAGGAGGAGTTCGGCGATCCTGCGAGCTTCGACGTGACGCGGGCGCCCAACCGCCACGTGACGTTGTCCCATGGTCCGCACTTCTGTATCGGTGCCTATCTGGCGAAGATCGAGGTGGCAGCCCTGCTGCAGACGATGCGCGAGGAAGTGCGCGAGATGGAACTGAGCGGCGAACCGCTCCCCATTTATTCGAACCTGCTCAGTGGGTATTCGAAGCTTCCCCTGCGGATGCAGTGACGAAGGATGGATATGAACCCTGAATCCAATGGCGCCGTCGACCTCAGCCTGACGGACATACAGCGCGTCTTGTCTCAGGTATGGGCCGACGTCCTCGAGACCGAGTCGATCGGGCCCGACGACAACTTTTTTGCTCTGGGCGGTAACTCCATGCTCGCGGTTCGAGCCATCGTTGATGCCGAGTCGCGCGGGATCGTCGCCACCCTCGTCGACATGCTGGGAAGCCCGACGATCAGGGAGCTCAGTCAGGTGGTGTCAGCGGTCGAGGATGCGCCCGACGGAAATTCGCTCTCCTCGGCACCGGCCATTGCGTCCGAGCTGGTGGCGGACGGCCCGCGGATCGGCCCGGCCAGCCTCTTGCAGCAAGGCCTCCTCTTCGAGTCCGAACTGCGGTCGGGTGCGGTGTACCTGGACGTGGTGTCCCATCGCGTCCGGCTTCCGTTCGATGAGACCGCTCTGCGCTCCGCGCTCGACATCCTCACAGCCCGGCACGAAACCCTGCGGACCGGATTCAATCTGACCGACTACGACGAGGTGATGCGCGTAACGGAGGCGTCGGCGACGATCCCCGTCCACGTGCACGACGCACGGACCGGCCGGCATGAAGTCGATCTCGCCGACGATGTCGCGTGCGCCGGCCAGGAATTCGCGTTCACCACGGCGCCGCTTCTCCGAGTCTGCGTCTCAGTGCCGGACGACAGCTCGTTCTGGCTCACCTACGGATTCCACCACGCCATCATGGATGGCTGGAGCGAGACGGTGTTCGCCTCGGAGCTCATGACCGGCTATGCGTCGATACTGCGGGGAGCGGTCCCGGATCTGCCGCCCACCGTAGCCGGCATGGATGAGCTGGTCCGACGCGAACGGGAGGCCCTGACCTCGCCCGATGCCCAAAAGTTCTGGTCGGCCTATGCCGCGTCCCTGCCCCGGGCACGCCCGCGGCCTGTCGGCGGCCAGACGGTGCGTACTCGCGCTGACGTCGACCCCGAGGTTGTAGCCGACCTCGTGCGCGCCGCGGCGCATACGGGACTTCCCGTCAAGAGCTTCACACTGGCCGCCCACCTCGTGGCGTGGGGTGAGATCCATGCCGTGGATGCCCCGTCGACGGGGGTGGTCATCAACGGGCGCCCACCCGTGCTCGGGGCGGAGCGGGTGATGGGACTCTTCCTGAACCTGCTTCCGCTGCACTGTCGTGCAGACGCCACGGGTACGGAACTGGTGCGGCGGGTCTTCGACGCCGAACGCCAGATCACCGCCTTCGGGAACTTCCCGTATCTGAAGATCAGGGAAATGGCCGGGCATGCGCTTTTCGACGGAGCCTTCAACTACGTCGAGTTCGGGAAGCGCCCGGAGGTCTGGATCGATGAAACCCGCATTGTGGACGCGACGAGTCTGCCCCTCCTGATCGAAGTCGTTCACGAGGCGAGCCGCGGTGCGATGCGGGTGGAAGGCTCGGCCAGCGCTCACTTGTGGACGAACGTGGACCTTGAGGCGATGACGAGTGCCTGCATCACGGCGTTGACCCGGATCGTCAGCGACGCGAAGGGCCCTCGGTGACGTCGGTGGGCGACAGTCAAGAACGCACGTCCACCAGTCGACGGACCATCCTCGTCGTCGACTACGTGGGCTTGAGGTCCGAGCCGCCGTTGACCGCGCTTCGCTTGGAGGACCATGGGTTCCGGGTGGTCGAGATCCTGAAGCCGCCCTATATCCGCGCCTTCGACGCCGCAGGCTACGCGTCCGCGCTCATCGAACCGCACACCGGCGCGGGTTCCGAGGTGGCGGCGGTCGTGACCTACTGCATGGCCGGGTCGATCGCGCAGGAGGTGGCGGCGAGGTTTTCGACCCCTCGCTACGAGGTGCCCCTCGTGGTCCTGGACGGTGAGCCGTCAACGGGCGAGGCGATCCGAGAGCAGTGGGGGACAGCCCTGCGACGTATCGCCCAGATGGTGGGCGCCGACGTCGCCGACGATGTGACACGCGCACTCCCCGATGACGAACTGCTCTCTCGGCCTCGCGAGATCGCCCGGGAGATCCACGACTCGATGACGTCGATCGGTGCGCAACAGCACCCCGACGGAGAGGGCCCCGGCGTCGCCAGGGATGTCGGGATCTTCGCTGAATGGTTCTCCGACTGGCTGGTCTATCTGATTGCCGCTCATAATGCTCAGTGGCCGTATTGGGGCGGGGATGTACTCCAACTGATTTCGAATTCGCATCCGGTGGCGGGTTGGGTGGGAAGCCGCTCGGAGGAAGTCGTCGAAATCCCGACGGACCGAGACGGCTTGGTGCTCGATCCAGGTGTAAAAGCGGCCGTTCTGTCGTTCTTGGCCGAGAGGATCAGGGATGGCAGGGGGTAGAGGATGAGCAGCAATCCGTTCGAAGATGACGAGGCGCAATTTCTTGTCCTGGTCAACAATGAGGGGCAGTACTCACTATGGCCCGCCTTCGCCGACAGGCCGCCGGGATGGAAGCGCGTCCTCGGGCCGGACGGGAGGGAGCCGTGCCTCGCTTTCATCGAACGTGAGTGGACGGATATGAGGCCGCAGTCGCTTCGCGATGTCGTGGACGAAGCGCCGGCGCGTCGGACATGACGTGCCATCGAAGAGTTCTCAACCCTGCAAAGCGCGGGCTTCTCGTGCGTTGCAGTTCGTCGTCTATGAGGAGGATTTCAGATGTCAGATGATCTGATGGAGTCGGACAAAATCAAGAATGACCGCGGCGTCATAGCGGAGAACTATCACGAGTTGCAGAGCATCGGCGCCATCGAGGCGGCTCGTGCGACCATGACGGTTCCGGGCGCCACACCCGAGGCCTTGCTCATCGGGCTCTATCAGTCATCGGAAATCGCCATGTACAACGTGGCCGATCTCCTCACGCGCGCCGGCGCAGATCTGGCATCGGGGGATGTCGATGCATGTGCGATCAAGCTGATGTGGGCCCGGAGCTTCCATCGGCTGCTGGTGCGGTTGAGCGGCGACGCCTTGCGCATCAGCAGCAACTGGCCAGTGACCGCGCCGCGATGGCCACTCCAGGACACGCCTGCTTTCACCGAGTTCACGAGTGCGCTGGAGTCGTTCGACGGCTCCTTGGCCGAGTTCGTCGACCGGGGGGAGCTGGACGTCAGGACCGTCATCTCTGAGGCGTCGTTGACCGACAGCGCGTATGCGATTCTTCACTGCGTGCGCGTCGTGAATCACGACGCGCGCGTGTGGGCCACGAATCTGGCTCGCGCGGTTCACCCCCAGCCAGCAGAGACGCTGGAGGCAGCGCTCGCCTCCTCCCATCTGCATCATGCCGTCCACGAACATCACCTGATCGGTGACACCTACTTCACGCAGTTCCGCGCATTGCATCAGATTCCCGAGCTCTTGGTCAGGGAGATCAACGATCGGCTTGAATTGGCGACCAAGGCACTGCGCGACGGCGATGACGCTCGCGCGCTCGAACTGCTCGACGGCGCCGCGTCGTTGTATCCCGCGATCGAGGCGTCGTTGCCGCCGATCGTGGACAATCTGAGTACGTTCGATTACCACCAGATCCGCGAGAATCTGGGGATGACGAGCGGCAGTCATTCCGTCGCCATGCGATTCCACCTGTTCACGGATCTGTATGAACAGTTCGCGCAGCAGGTCATGGCTCTGGAGGACACCGCCCTCGATGAGAGCGGCATTGCCCGGCTGAGGCGCCATGTCGCCGATCTGCGCGTCTTCATCTTCTCGTGGCGAGACATGCACCTGCACCTTCCGCGGAACAATCTCGGCGGGACGCAGACGAAGTCCTTGACGGGGGCGCCCGACGCGGTCAGGACCGTGCAGAAGATGCGGGACACTGCGGCGTCCGCGGACCCGACGCGCTCGCAGACACACGATCGTCCCGTGGTGGTCGCGGGACCTCTCGACGGCTATCTGGACGGCCCGAAGTCCTCGGACCAGCTACTCCTGTCGATCACCGGCGAAGTGACGCAAGCGAACTTCCGTGATGTTCAGGAGCGGCTGAACTTCTTCTCCCAGAGGCCGTCCTTCACGCGCCCTCCGCGACGTGAAGTCTGACCACCGGTGGCCTCTCAGTCGGCCGCGCCCGAGGAGTGGCCGCGTCATGAAGGGTGGATTCTGTCGTGAGCGCCAGTGAGGCACGAGGGCCCGTGCCGCCGAAGCAGGGGTCCTCCGCCGGGCACGCCGCCTATTGGGCGAAGGAGGTGGCCGACGTGCCTCAGCCCCTGCCCTTGCCGATGGATCGACCGCGCCCGTCACATCGGAGCCCCGACGTCGGGGTCGTCGGCGTGGAACTCACCGCCGACGTTCTGGGCCGGGTCGAGGCGCTGGCCGCTGCGCAGGGGGTCTCCCCGGCCGTCGTCCTGCTGTCCGCATGGGCGATGACGCTTCGGCGCCTCAGCGGGCAGACGACGGTGACGATCGGCGCACGGAACGTGCTCGGCGCCGAGGGGTTTTCGGGCGTGGAGGGCGGATCGAGCGATGACCGCTGGATACTGCGGGCTGACATGCCCGGCGACATCTCGTTCGGGGAGTTGCTCCACGCGGTGCACGACCGGGTCCAGGCGGCCCGACAGCACCGGGGTATGGCGCTGGACGACGTGGTCTCGGTTCTGGTCGTCGACCCGCCGACGGCCCATCTTCCGCTGACGCAGGTGGGGTTCGATTGGCACGACGGGGCCGACGGTCGCGACGGCCGTTCGGCGGAACCCGCTCCACAGCGGCTGGGAACCGCGCCGTTCGACGCGCGGATCGTCGTCTCGCCCCGTGACGGGGCGAGCCTTCGCGTGGACATCGTCTACGCCACGGACGTGTTCGACGCGGACACCGCGCGCCGGCTGGTGCGGTGTCTCGTGCGCGCGGCCACGATCGCAGCCGGCGATCCGACCGTGGCCGTGAACTCCGTCGACGTCATCGACCCGGCCGAGCGCCATCAGGTGCTCGATCTTGTGAATCAGACGCACGCGCAGGTGAACCCCGGCACGATTCCCGAACTCTTCGGACGACGGGTCATGACGAGTCCGGATGCCCCCGCCATCGCGTTCCGTGATGAGACGATCAGCTATCGCGATCTCGACGCCCGGTCCAACCGGCTGGCCCGTCTCCTGATCGAGCATGGTGTACGCACCGAAGTGGTCGTCGCCGTGATGTTGACGCGCTCTCCCGACCTCTGGACGGCGGCGCTGGCGGTCGCCAAGGCGGGCGGCGTCTACATGCCCGTGGACCCCGCGTATCCGGCGGAGCGCGTCGAGTTCATGCTGGAGGATTCGGGTGCGCACGTCATCATCGCCGAATCCGCGACGGCCGCACACGGGGCTGGTCGGTCGACGCCCGTCCTGCGGCTGGACGACCCCGCGCTGATCACCGCTCTCACGCACTGTGAGACGACCGCTGTGACGGACACCGATCGGCTGGCGCCACTGACGATGGCACACACGGCCTACCTCATCTACACGTCGGGATCCACCGGCACGCCCAAGGGAGTGGCGGTCACTCATCGGGGGCTGGCCAGTCTGCTGGCGGCGCAGATCGAGCGGCTGAGCGTCACGCCGGAGTCCAGAGTGCTGCAGTTCAACTCGCCGAGTTTCGACTCCTCGATATGGGAACTGTGCATGGCGCTGTTCTCCGGGGCCACCTTCGTCGTCGACACGCATGAACGGCTCGAACCCGGACAGCCGTTGGTCGACACGATCAGTGCGGCCGCGGTCACCCACGTCCTGCTGACGCCTTCCGTGCTCGCGGCGCTGCCGCTCGGCTCGCTGCCGAGCGTCTCCTGTCTCATCGTCGCGGGCGAACCGATCTCGCCGGAGCTGGTCACCGCTTGGTCTCCGCATCGGCAGATGGCCAACGCGTACGGTCCGACGGAGACCACGGTCATGCCGACCATGTGCGCGCATCTGGCCGACGGCCGCCCGCCGTCTATCGGTCTTCCGATTCAGAACAGTCGCGTGTACGTCCTGGACGAGCGAATCCAGCCGGTTCCCGTCGGCGTCGTCGGCGAGTTGTACGTGGCGGGAGCAGGTCTGGCCCGGGGCTACCTGGGGCGTCCCGCCATGACGGCGAGCCGTTTCGTCGCCTGTCCGTTCGGGGCGCCTGGCGAGCGGATGTATCGCACGGGAGACCTGGTCCGTTGGAATGCCGGAGGAGATCTCGAATTCGTCGGTCGAGTGGACACGCAGGAGAAAGTCCGCGGGTATCGGATCGAGTTGGGCGAGATCGAATCGGCTCTCATGCGGCATCCCGCGGTAGCTCACGCCGTGGTCGTGGTGCGCGATGTCGCCGGGTCGGCGGGTAGCAGGCAGTTGGTTGCGTATGTGGTCGGTTCCGACCCCGTGGGCGAGCCGCATGCGGACGAGACGGCGACCGGGGGCGCACGGCACGATGCGTGGGGCGGCGAGCTGCGGCAGTTCCTGGGCCGGCACCTTCCGGAGTTCATGGTGCCGCCGCTGTACGTGAAGCTCGATCGATTGCCGACGACCCCGAACGGGAAACTCGACCGATCGGCCCTCCCCGATCCCGGATCGCTCGACAGCGCCTACCGCGCCCCGCGTACTCCCGTGGAGCAGATCCTCTGCACGGTGTTCGCGGAGGTTCTCGACCAGCCGTTGGTGGGTGTCAACGACGACTTCTTCGCCCTCGGAGGAGAGAGCATCATGTCGATCAGGGTGGTTTCCAGGGTTCGTGGTCACGGGCTCGACATTTCCCCCCGCGACCTGATGGAGCAGCGGACGGCGGCGAAGCTGGCGCTCCTGGTGACCGACCCTGGGATACCGGTAGTTCGTTGAACTGGGCTTGACGGGCGGTCTGGCTCGCCGTACGACGGCGGTTCGCCGAGCCTGGGGGCGATCATGACTGCGCGTCGTCCGATTCCGGCCACACCGGGGCTGTTGGAGGAGTACGCGGCCCAGGCCAACGCCATCCTCAAGACCTGGCGCACCGCCCGGCGCCCCCGAGCCGCGGTCCGGCGCATCACCGGCCACAGCTTCCATGCCTCGTCAACGGCCCGGCCCGGCGGGCTTTGCACGCCAGGGCCGACACGGCGGCAGTGCTCCCCGCACCTGCAGGCAGGGAGCTGACGAGGGTGTGGACGGCTTGCCAGCGAGTGGATGGGGGCTCCTCAACCTGAAGGGCGGGGTGGTCACGGCGGGGAAGGAGTGGACGAATGACGGTGCAGTTCACGAGGTCCACTCACTGAAGCGACGGGCGGCCAAGGCGACGGGGCCCGTGCCCATCCCGCCTGTGCTGGTGCGCATGCTGCGCGAGCACATAGAGAGTTTCGGTGTTGCGCCCGATGGACGTCTGTTCCGCAATGCAGCCGGAAACTACGTCGATCCTTCCGCGTACGGCATCACATGGGGACGTGCGCGTGAGGTCGCACTGACTCTCGATGAACACGCCCTTGAGCTTGCGAAACGCCCCTACGACCTGCGCCACGCAGGAATCTCATTCTGGCTTGCCTCGGTGTCGACCCGGCAGAGTGTGCGCGCCGCGCCGGAAGGGCGCCTGACAGGTGAAGTGCCTGGTCAGGCGCCCTTTTTTGGCGTCTAGAAGAAGCCCAGTTTCTTCGCCGAGTACGACACCAGCAGGTTCTTCGTCTGCTGGTGGTACACGCTTCACACGTCTCTGACCGGCCAAAATATCCATGGGGGAGGCGGGCTGCGGGGCGCTGGTCCGTGTATGGTCCGGATCTTGGTAGAGCACCATGTCCTCGTAGTCGCCCTCGGGGTCGTGCGCCCCGTGAGCCGTGTTGCGGTGGTGCCTATGGAGCCAATCGCAACCGACATGGGTATTCCTGTTGTCCGCCCACAAGCCCCAATTGGCTGGTCAGGGGCGGTATTGGGTTGCTGACTCGCGCGTCTCGGTCCGGATCCTCGGCGTGGTCCAGGCTGGACGGGCAGCCCGCTTGATACCAAGGCGCGCCCTCGTCAGTGCAGTCCAGAGCTTCGCGGGCCGACGTGTCCAGTGGACTAGCAATTGAAGTGGGTTTTTGGACGGCGGCTTTCTATGCTGGCGTACTCGGGAGAACGGGGGCAAGGTGGGCAAGGGGCGGAAGAAGACCGGACGGACACCTCCTCAAGGGTTGGGCCGAAGACTCGCAGGTATGGACATGGCGAGTATGCAGGCTCTGCTCACTGCGGCGGGCGCCAGTCCCGGAACCCGGCACAGATGGTCGTCGGTCGGGTACCTCCTTCAGCAGCTGCTGGCTGCGCCGCCAACCGGGCGGACTTCCGCCAAGGCGGTGACCATGGGCGGGCTATTGGACGCATGTCGCCGGGAAGCGCCCTGGCTGGCTGGACTTGAGGATTTCGTTCCGGCTGATCCCCGCCAGGTTGTGCTCGCGCGGCTCGGTGACGAGGTGCTGCGGCTGGCTCCTGGCCAGGTGGAGAGGCCACTGGCCGACGTCACGCGGTGGAAGACGGTGGCTCACGCGACGGATTCGGTTCTTGTGCCCGAGCTGGGATTCGGGATCTCCGAATACGTCGAGGTGGGATTGCGGTACGCCGATCTGGCCATTCGGGCACTGGCTTCATCGTGGCCCGATGGGGACGTGCCGACAGAGGGCCCTGCAACGTTGACCGACGAGGAACTCGCGGCAGCACAGGTGCTTCTGAGCATGCCAGTGGACGCGACGGTCGCCCCCTCCGAGACACTGCGGAGCGCGCTCGACTGGGCTACCGCACAGGGGGAGTCGATTTACGACCCCGGTTCCCCGCAGAGCACGTTCGGTAGGTACCTGGCCGTTTCCCGTCAGCAGCCCGACGACGGCACAGCGAGATTCTGGCTCCCACTGGGCTTCCTGCCCGAAAGCCTGGGGCAGGGCGTCATGGATCTCGCTCGGCACGCCGCCACGGCAGAAGCGAACGTTAGCCTGCACTTTGCCCAGCTCACAGCCGAACGCGCACGCCGAGCTCTGTGGCGGTTCTCGGATACGATTGTCGGCCCCCCTGACACAAGCAGCGGCCCGGCTGTCTCCCCTCGCGACGTTGTGCAGTGGGTGGTGATGTTCGGCCCTGCCAGGGCGTTGCTGGTACAGCTCTTCGCGCGCCCTCATCTACAGGACGCTCCCTTCCGGGAGGAACCAGCAGTGCTGCGGATCAGCGAGCGTGCCCGTGCTCATCCGGACGAAGACGTTGTTGTGCCGCTGCCTGGTGGGTCCCTGACCCTTCCCGCAGGGACGGAGGTCGTTCCGCTGCTCCTCGTCGCATCTGCCGGACATCTGGTTGCGCCCCAGCGACCGGGCCTTGCCGCCATGTCTCTTGAGGATCTGCTCTGGGCTTCAACTACCGCGGACAGCGACACGGATCTCTATACCTTTTGCCGTGAGCTTGCCGCGCCGGACAGACCCCACATGATGGTCTGGGAGGCGTTTGACCTATGGGAGTGGTGGCGCGGCAACAGCAAGACGTTCTTCAGTGGTGGCAGGGCTCCGGACTTGATGATGGTCAGCCCTCACCACAGTGCCGCCGAGTGGGAACGCGGCCAGCGCCTGCAGGAGCTGGAGGAGGCGCTTGCCCTGCTCGCCCTGCCGGGAATCGACTCCTGGGATGCCCTGGACCCTATCGGACAGGGTCCATACGGGATCTACGAGTGGCGCCGAGAGCATGCGCATGAGCGGTCCGATGAGGTAACTCGATCGCCGGACCACGACCGACCTGACCTGTACGGCTGGCGGATCCGGGCCGGCACCCCTGCTGTGGCCGTGCGTTCCGCGCACCCGGCTTGGGGCGACGACCATCACCAACTTCTCCACGACCTCGCAGGCTCGTACGCCTTCGGCTTCGCGCAGGTAAATGATGCGTGGGAAGCGGCGCATGACGAAGCCTCGCCGGTCGGCTACATCCTCGAGATGCGGCCCGTTACGCTGGCCGAACGTGATCGCGCCGAATCGATCCGGGTCGGATCTGTCGCAGCACAGTCCAGTGCGTACGGCCAGGTGATCCATGCCGAGTTCCTTGTCGACTGTGAGTTGCTCGCGGAGCAGACTGACCATGACGCCGCAACTACGCGGGATGTCATGGCGCAGACGATCAAGTCGCTACTGGAACAAAGTGATCTGCCGCCGAGGAGGGTCGACACGGTTGCAACGGCTTGGCACGTCGCTCCGCCCACACTTGCAATCCGCATCATGACAGCGCCGGTAAGCCGTCCACACCTTGCCCGCCCGTGGCAGGTAGACGCCCATCTGGTGGCGACGGTGGACCAGGAGGTGGCCCGTGCTGTGCAGGCAGCGGGCGTCGCACCCGAAACGTACGTGGGCGCACAGGCCAAAGCGCTTGACCGTGACGTGCTGGCACCAGCCGCGTTGGACGCTCTGAACCGTCGTCTTGCTCAACACTCCTCCCACGACCTTGTCACCGTCGGGATGCGACAGATCGAACGCGCCTTGGCGACGAAGAATCAGCAATTCCGCGATCTCGAACAGGCCTCCCGCCTTCTCTCGGTGGCCTGGGACCCGCTGGAGCGCCAGGCAGAACTCGAGCAAGAACATCTGTGGCTGAGGCGGAGCAACGAAATCGCGATCGAAGCAGCCCTGCGTGCTCAACCCAATGGAAACCGCCGCGTGGATCAGTACGCATGGATGGAGATCACCGCCGCGGCCTCCGCCTATCTGGCCGCGACGATGCGGAGCGAAGCGATCCATCATCAGGTTCGCCCCACCGGACTGAGAATCAGCGGCGCATACGAGATCACCGTGGTGACCGACCTGGTCGATACCGATGCCGACGTCGAGTCGGGCAGCGCGGGCTCCCGGGTGTTCGATCTGGACCTTGGCGCGTTCAGACGGGCACGAGCGGCTCACATGCTCGCGGCTCCGGCGACGCCCGGCGGTCACGACCAGGGTGACGAGGTTGATTCACCCGCAGAAGTCGTTGACCAGGAACAGATCACCGAACTCGTCGATCCAACTGTTGACGCTGCCATGCTTGCCACGTACGGAGCATCGGTGAGCGATATCCTGCAGGTCTTGTTCTCGTTGGCCCACTGGCCGCTGGCACCTGACGATCCGGATGCTGTGGCCGCATCTGCAGATGTCGTACGGCAGCATCTGCTCGACACGTTGCGTCTCGCGGATGAGTCTAACGGACCTGCCCGTATCGCCGCTGCTCAGGGACTGCTCACCAGTACATCCTCCGCGCTGCGGGCTGTCGACTGGAAGCCGTGGCATGCGCGCAGCAGGCAGAAACGGCTGGTCGTCCAGCCCCTGGCCGAACTCACTGATGGCCGGCTCGTCGTGGGCCCGCAGCTCTGCTATGCGAGTGCAGGTATATACGGCAACTTCGTGGCCCAGGGAATCCTGCCCTGGACACAGCCTCCGCCTCCGCGTCTGGTGGCAGACGCTTTGGAAGCGGTTCGCGACCGCAAGAACAGAGCCCTTGAGGCCGAGGTGGCACAAACGCTCCGGGCAGCCGGCTACGTGGTCCAGGAGCGCATCCGGGAGCAGGATCCGCAGCGTCTTGGAGTCCCGTTGCTCCAGACCGAGATCGATGTAGTCGCTGGGCGCGCGGCCGACTCGGTCATCTGGCTGATCGAGGTGAAGGACCCAGCCGACGTGCACGTGACACCGGAGATTCGACGCCACCTGGACGGCTTCTACGTCGACCACCGAAAACCGTGTTACGCGACACAGCTCCAGCGGAAACTCGACGACCTCGCACCCTACGGTAACGAGGTGGCGTCAGCGCTCGGCTTGTCGCCGTCAGCTGAGGCGCGTGTGGTCAAGGCGATCTTTGTCACCCGTGCGCCGGTGCCAGCGGGATTCGTCGGTGGCCCCTTCCAATTCCACACCTTGAGGGATTTGGCGGCTGCTCTGGACGGCGCCACCAGCCAGCGGCCGGGAGAAGCTACTCCCGGCGGGACCAGTTCACCCAGCTGGGACCAGCCGTGATCACGAAGCGGCCCACAGCGGCAAGTGCCGAACAACTGCGAAGCGGAGGCGCCAGACGGTGATCGGCTCCACGACTAGGGGCACCATCACCGCTGGCCCCGGACGGGCCGGTAGATACTATTCGTCTCGGAAAGGGGGGATCTGGCGCATGGCCAGCACCGTTCCGTCCCGGCTGATTGAGACAACGCCGCCCCAGGTGTGGTCCCAGAACGTGCCGTGCTGTTTGGTCCTCCACGAGTGGACCTGCTGTCGGTAGGCGGCAATGTCGGCGTGCTGTTTGGGCTTGTCCCTGGTGACGAGGGAATTGAGTATGTCGGCTGCGACGCCGGAGAATGCCTGCACCCGGTTGCCGTTGAGCCGAAAGACGTGATCCGTGCCCTCGAACTTCTCGCCCAGCAGGGTGTAGTCCTGGTCCTGGACGCTGCCAGAGGCGGCGTGGGCGAAGCCCTGGAAGAAGTCACTGCCTTGGCGGGTGGTGAGGAGCGCGGCGGTGGATTCGCCGTCCCCGGCGAAGGCCGTCAGGCCGGCGGCTCCGACGCGGGCCAGGACACGCTGGAACCACTCGTAGTCCTTGGGGTCTTTGGGGCCGACTTGGCATCCGGGCTCGGAGGAGTCGGGGTCCTTGCCTTGTCCTGGTTTGAGTATGCCGATGTCCGGGTTCTTGCCGCCTAGGTCCAAGCCGATATTGGCGGTGGGGGTGCCGTCGGGGATGCGCAGCCAGCCGCCCGGGCCGTCGGCGTGCAGGGCGTGGACAGTGAGCGGGTCGGTCAGGGCGATCTCCGTGCTGAACAGTAAGGCCGGGGTTTCGTTCCATGCTCCGATGTGTACTCCGTCGGCGTGGACGGCTGCGGAGGCGAGCTGTTCGTATGCCTTCTGCCGGTCGCTGTGGTTGCCTTTGCAGGCGATGGGGATGACGCGCGAAGACTCGCCCGGCTTCCAGACCTCGGCGAAGAATTGCGGACGGTAGGGGTAGCCGACGGTCTTTGTTTTCGCCTTATCGCGACTGGTCAGCGTCCAGCCGGCCCGTAGCGCGGTGTCGGCACGGACGAACGAGATGCTGTGGTTCGGATAGCGGCGGGTGAGGATCTGTTCGCTGACGGCCAGTGCGAAGGCGTGTCCCAACTCCTCTGACTGCAACGCCTTGTAGTACATGGCGATCCGTTTGCCCTCGTCGGACAGGCCGAGCAGGTTGCCCTCCTGTGACAGGCCGAGCTGGGTTTCGGTATGGGCGCTGAGCGCCTGGCAGTACTTCAGACTGCCCCAGTGCTCGGCCAGTCCGCGTGATGCACCGCGCTGGGACAGTGCCAGCCCGCGGCCCAGGTGGTGCAGGATGTCCCAGAACGTCAATGTAACGGACAGGCCGACCTCCGTGCCGGGGAGCGGGCGCAGGCCTGGTTTGCGTCGCAGGGGCTCGTAGGTCTCTCCCGTCTTGGTCTTGCCCTCCTCCTGCCGCTTTTCGAACGTCTCGCGACGCTCCCGTTCCTTGTCGGCGGCAGCCTCGTCAACCTTGCCTACGAGCTCCCGCGTCGAGTGAACCGACACGGATACCTGCTGCCTGAGACTGTTCAGGACCTCTTCAGTCTGCGGAGTGCTTGCCACGACTGCCCTCCCCACGTCGGATGTCCCGGGCGACCACCGGCGGCCGACCGGTCACTCAGTCGAACAGCGGCGCCAGTGCGTTCGGGCCGGCAAGGATGCGCCAGGCGGGAATACGGACCACGCGCGCGACAGGACCGGCCTTCGCACCCCTACCGCCAGAGGGAAGCCCGACGAGCAGGCCGGCTCGTTCGTGTACCAGCCGAAGGTGTCGTGCCGGATCACGGTCCGGCCCGGGGCCGGTGTCGACGACTACCGCGGTGTTGCCTTCGGACGCGGTGACCAGCAGGTCGACGTGCTGTCCACCGACCAGTGCATCGCGTTCCAGCTCGACAACACCGCGCGAGGCGAGGACCTGCTGCACGGTGTCGGTGAGATCTCTACGGCGACGGTCCTGCCGGAGGCGAGGCTCTGGCGTGGGGGTTGGCTGCACACCGGTGCGCTGTGTTCGGTCCCACAGGAACGAGCGTGAGGACAGCAGGTGAGGGAGCCCTGTCTGCTGTTGCCAGTAAGGGTGGTTGCCTACGGTGATCAACTGGGATTTGGCGCGGGTGATCGCGACGTTCCAGAGGTTGACCTGGCTTTCCACCCAGTGGGCTGTTCGTGGCGGGGTGTTGGCGGTGGCCACCGGGCTGAGGATCATCACATCGCGCTGACCACCCTGGAAGGTGTGCACCGTTCCCACCCGGACCCGGTCGCTGCCGATCATGCTCTCCAGGGCGTCCTTCTGGGCACGGAACGGTGTCACCACGCCTACGGTTGCGCTCTCGGGCAGACGGTGAAGCAGTGCCCGCACGATGTCGGCCACCACAGTCGCCTCGGAAGGGTTGCGCCAGGACTTTCCTCCCGGGCCGCGTGCCGACTCGCCGGAGGGCACATTCGCCCAGGCCAGTACAGGGGCCACTTCTCCGGTGTCCATGAGATCGACCGCGGGTACCTGCTGGCGAACGTCGGTCATGATCTCCAGCGCACCGGAGTAGCAATGGCCATTGACGATGTCGGCGATTTCCGGGTGGCAGCGGTAGTGCTCGTCGAGCAGCAGCGCGGTCTCGCCGTTCTGTGCGGCGGCGTGGTACGAGGAGTGGACGTGGTAGGCGAGCCGCCGGTCCTCCAGCCAGGCCGCGCTCAGCCCCGCCCTGACGCGGGCCTGACGTTCCTGTTCCGGCGAGATGCCGGGGATGTGCGTCAGTTGCATCGGATCCCCGATGATCAGGGCCCTGCGGGCGCGGAACAGCAGGGGCAGCACCGCCGCGATGGAGCACTGGCTGGCCTCGTCGATGACGACCAGGTCGAAGAGTTTCGGATCAGGCCTCAACTGGCGCACCGCATGGGTGGTGATCGCCCACCCTTTCAAATGGCGCAGCAGGTTCAGCTGGCTTCGCTGGGTCCCTTTGCGCTGGCGCAACGTCTGAAGCCGCTGGTCCAACAGCGATCGCCCGCGGTCGAGTGCCTCCGCCGACACGGCCTCGCACAGCTCTGCGGACAGCTGGGCCCGTGTCGTGGCGCAGCCTGAACGCGCCTGGCGCACGGTCTCCTCGTCGTAGGCGAGCTGTGCCGGCGTGAGTTCACGCACCTGGCGATCCAGGCCGGTCAGATCCGCCAGGTCGTCCAGAAGGTCTGAGCCAACGGGCCGTTCCCCCACCCATGGGGGCAGTTGCAGCGCTGCATCGGTACCGGCAGCCGCGACGAGCGCCTTCATGGCGCGCGTCCGGCGCCAGCGCCCCCACCAGCCGCTCGCCGCTGCTGTTCGGCGTGCCCTCATTTCCCAGCGGGCCAGCGCCGAGAGGTCGCCGGATTGCCACAACCGTGACAGGAGCGGCACCGGAAGCTCGACCTTTCCGGCCAACTCGGCGCGCTGCGACAGCACCTGGGCCAGCCGCACCTCACCCTCGACCTGCCGTGCGGCCTGGTCGCGCAGCGCGGCGGCGCGCGAGCGGAGGTTGCGCAGTTCACCTGCCACGGTGGCGGAGCTGCGGCCGGGCTGGGCAGGCGGTGTGGACAGCAGTTGTTCGAGCTTTTCGGCTTCCTTGACCAAGGCGTCGACGTTGCCGGTACGCATCAGCAGGCCGGGAGCGATGTCGTCGCAGCGCTGGGCGACGACGTTCACCGCTTCGTTGTTGGTCGACGCCACCAGAACAGAGTCACCGGCTGCGACGCAGGTGGCCACCACCGAGGTGACGACCTGACTTTTTCCCGTCCCGGGCGGGCCGGTGGCCACGGTCAGCGGCTGCGTCATCGCGGAGACGACCACCTGCTCCTGACTCTCGTTGGAAGGCCCGGCCGCAACCACGAGCACGGGAGCCCCTATTGGCGCGGGGGTGCCGCCGTTCAGGAGCGCGTCCAGTGCCGTACCCGGGATCTCGTCCGTGCGGGTGGAGATGGCCAGGAGATTCTCCACAACGCCGTCGGTGGCGAAGCGCTCCACGCTCGACGGGGCCAGGATCACTGCGGCGTTGTGCGCGCCGGGACGCAGGGCCTCGTGGACCGAGTCCCCGCTCAGAGCGGAGGCGTCGAGCGGTTCAAGCTCCGGAAGTCCCAGGACGTCGAGCAACTCCCGTACGGCTTTGATCATCTGCGCGTCATTGCCGTGCTGCCACGTCGGCTGCCAACGGGCCAGCAACTGGGCAGCCTCGTCATCCGAGAGGAGCTCGGTCACCAGCTTGGTGTGCAGCGACGGAACCCCGCTGGGGCGGAGCACCGCGCGGCCACTCTCGTCCGGAGCCAACCCCATTTGCTGAATCAGCAGCGGGGCGATGCCCACGTCCGTGCGCCGAATGCCCTCGCCGCGGGAAGGGAGCGTGACGGCGGGATACCCGTACCAGTACTCGTGCTGATCGGCGGCGCGCCCTGCGCCATTCTTCGCCGTGGTGCCGCCTGAGCCGTGCGCACCGGGCAGATTCCTGGGAGCCGGCAGTACGGGGCTCAGACCGGATTGAACGGTCTCGGGTCCCTCATCCACCAGGAAGTACTGCGAGTTCCGTCCCGCCCGCCGGTCGGGCAGCATGCTCGCCGCGGCCTGGGCGCTCAGGCACTGTGCGTAATACCGCAGCAGGCGCTGCCAGTCGTTGGCGTTCTCACGGTCAGCCGCGACCCGCTCGCGGGCTTTGAGGTGAGCGGCCGACGGCGGGGGCGGTTCATGGGGCGGGGCGGGGAGATGGACCGGGCGGGCCACGGACCGGGCGAAGTGCAGCGTGTGGGTGGCGCGGATGGTGGACTTCGTCGGGCGTTGCTCCTCCGGCACCCCCTTGCGCACCATCTGCGCGGTCAGATATTCGAAGAGATCCTCCGGCGATATCCAGCCGCTGTCCTTGATCCGCCCGTTCCGCAGTCCTTCGACGATTTCACCGGTGAACCGCGAAGTGCCGAGCGTCGATCCTTCGGGAGCCATGGCGGAGGCGGCCTGCAGCGCGTCCGAGGCGGTGATGAAGTAGACGCCGGTGGGGCGCAACAGGGTGCTGCGCTCAGCCTCGTCCGATTCCGAACTCTCCCGGCCCTTGGCATGCCAGCCCTGGACGACGGAACCGCTTGCGCAGCAGTCGAGCAGCACGATTTTGGACGCGGCGCGGCAGGATTGCAGAGTCCGTTCCAGGAACTCCGCCGACACCGCCGTACGGGGCAGATCAGCAGGGTCGCTGTCGCGAGTGAGGAAGTACAGCTGGTTGTCGGCCTCGCAGAACGCCCCGTGCCCGCTGAAATACAGCATGGCACTCTCACTCTGCTGGCGCTCTTCGAGGAACGACTCGATGGCGTGCAGCATTTCCGCACGCGTCGGGTCCGGCACCATCTCGCAGTCGTTGTACTGGCCGATCTCCGTGCTCTGCAGAACAGCCGGCATGTAGTGCAGATCGGCACGGACCGCCGGAAGGTCGTGATAGTGCTCGCTGTCGTACGCGGAGACGCCGATCAAAAGGGCGTATCGATCGTTGTTTCGCACTCTCGGTCAGTCCGCCGTGGAGGTGTCGTCCCGGCCCGGCGCGCCGTTAGCCGTGCTCCCGTCCGGCGGCAGGGATCCCTCGGCCAGGAACCGTTCGAGGCGTGCGTCGTCCTCACGCGCCTCGCGGCCTGTGATGCGCAGAGTGGCTCCGTCCGGGCGGGTCGCGACGATTGTGCGCTGAGGGACCTTGGCCAGCCATACCTGGACGCAGGCCGCCGCGAACGAACCGGAGCTCAGGATCAGGCCGACGGCCTCAAAGACGTCGCCGCCCTTGTCGGTGCTCACCGAGGGACCGGCCGAGGGCAAGCGCAGGGAGGCCGCCGGATCCGTCTCCGACACCTCGGCCAGCAGTTCGCGGGCGTCGCTGCGAGCCCGCAGTGGATCGTCGTCGACCACGGAGATCAACAGGCGCGGCTGGCCTTTGCCGTCGTTGCTCACGCGTCCCCCTGCGCTGTCAGCTGTCGCCTCAGATGCCTTGGGAACGTACCTGACGGGCTAGCTAAGGAGGTGTGAACTTTCCGGAATCTGCCGGTAGTTGACGCGAAAGCTACTTTGCCCCCGCATACGTCTCAACCGGCGGACGACCGTCTGCCAGGGGCGCTGACCTGTGGCGATGCTCCGTTCGCTGCATCTGACCTGCCGCTATGCGTCTTTCGCTGCCTTTCAGGGTCATTCCGTGTTGGGTAGCTGATGCTTCCCGCATGCTTCCTGAAGCGCGTTGCGCGAGGCCGTGAACAGGGCATCTTCGTTGATATCGCCACTTGCTTCAGCTGGCGGGCATATGGTTCGCGAGGTGGCACTACTTTGGCGGGGCGCGGGAGACGTGCTACCCGGGAGATGGTCAGCAGGGGTATGGCAGTTACCTGGCGGCTGAGGCAGCGGAAGCGGGAAGAGCGGGGAACGTGGCGACGTGGTTTGAGCGAATGGCGGCCCTTCCCGGCATGCATTTCACGGGTAGTCCTGGTGTTGTTCGCGAGGCGCTGCCAGAGGCACGAGTCCGCCCCGAGGTGTCGTACGGATCACCGATGTGGCCGACCGCTGAGGGAAGTACGTCGGCAACGCCGGCCAGTCGGCATGTGCCCATAGAGGCGGACGGAGCGGACCTGGTTGCCCGGGTCTGGGAGGCGCTGGAGCTTCCCGGTGGGGCGATGGACTACCACTTCGTCCTGCAGGGCGCGGTTGACCGTTTGTGGAGCGGTCGGCGCTCATACCCTGAAGGGCTTGAGCTGCTTGAGGTGTTTGCGCTGCTGGACCTGGAGTTGATGGAGGCAGCCCCTCAGGCGGTGTCCTTCGACACCGGTCCCGTCCCGGAGTCGTTCGTGCATGTGACGTCCGTGGCCCGGCTCATTGTGCTGCTGGAACGCGAAGGCGCTCTCGAAGAAGCTCTCGGCGTGGCACAGCGGTTGGCCCGTTTCGGACAAGGAGAGGACGCGGTGGCCCGGCTGTCGGAGAAGGCCGGTGCGTTGCTGCAGGAAGATGCGGTTGGCGGGGCTGCATGAGCACGGGACTGGACCAGCTGATTCCTTCGGCCTCGTATCTGGAAGAGGCGTTCCTGCGCTGGGTGCTCACTCCGGCTGCCGAGCGGGGCATCGTGGCGTACGTGCGCAGCCAGCATCCGGTGACGGTCAACGAACGCACCTACCGGCTGGACTACCTGATCTCAGGCGAGTCGCTGCAACTGGCCGTCGAATTGGACGGGTTCACCTTCCACAGTGACCGGGGCGCCTTCACCTACGACCGGCTACGGCAGAACGACCTGGCCGCCACTGGACTGACGGTGCTGCGGTTTTCCTATGATGCGGTGCGCCTGGACACCGCGCGCTGCGTTGCCCAGCTGCAGACGATGCTGCGCCAGGATGCGGCGCTCGCACCGCTGGTGGTCGCCGTACCGCGCATCGTGGTCCCGGAGATGGCGGGGGATGCCTTGCGGGCGGCCGATCCGCCTCTGGGCGCTCAGCCGTCGGCCGGTGGGTCCTACTTCGCTGGTGTGCGCGCTTCGGTGGCCCGGGAGCCCTTGCGGGCGTGCCAGGACGAGGCTCTGGCCGCGCTGGCCAACTACTACGCGTCCGGAGGACGGCATGCGGCCACGGTGATGGCGGTCGGGGCCGGCAAGACCGCGCTGGGAGTGGCGGCCGCGTTGTCCTTCAGCAGGCGGCGGGCGCTGGTAGTGACTCCGGGCTCGGTCATCCGTGGCACGTTCGCCAAGGCACTCGATCCGGGTATGCCGGGCAACGTTCTGTACGGGCTGACGGGCGGCCCGCTGCTGCCGGGCGCCCGCCCGCCGGCCACGCTGGTCCTGGACAGGGACGACGGGCAGATCAGCCGGGTGAGCCGGCAGCGGCTGCTGGCCGCGGATGTGTTGGTCACGAACTTCCACGCGCTGGGCACCGGCGACAAGGACGGGGACCTGCTGGCCAAGCTGGAGCCGGAGGATGTCGACTTCATCGTCGTGGACGAGGCACACATCGCGGCCAGTGCCTCCTACCAGCGGCTGTTCGCCCACTTCGAGGGAGCACGCACCCTGTTGATGTCGGCGTGCTTCCAGCGCCTGGACGGCAAGCCGATCGACGCCGATGTCGTCTACCGCTACCGGCTGGTGGACTCCGTCGCGGACGGCTCGGCGAAGAACCTGCGTGTGCACCGGTTCGCCCCGGAGGCGGCGACGACGGTGTACGAGGCGGTGTGGCCCGACGGACGCCGCGAACAGATCGTGGGCCGTGATGCTCTGCTGGCCGCCCTGGGAGGCGAGCGGAAGATGGCTCGCATCACGGCGCAGTCCGAGGCATCGATCCGGCACGTGATGACCGTGACGCGGGCCTGTCTGGATGCCCAGGCCAAGCTGCTGGCCCCGGTCAAACCCAGGGCGCTGTTTGCGGCGATGGGTGAGGCCCATGCGCAGCAGATCGCCCGGATCGCCGAAGAGCACGGCATCCCCTGCGGCACGCTGCACCACACCATGTCGGCGTCGACGATCAAAGCCACCCGGCGGCGTTTCGAGTCCGACGCGGGAGACCTGCAAGGCATTGTGCAGCTGCGGATGCTCGGCCAGGGCTACGACTTCCCGCCCATCACCGTGGTGGTGCCGGTGCGCCCCTATGGCAGCTTCGGCGAGTTCTACCAGTTCATCGGGCGTGGTGTGCGCGTACTGAGGCATCCTGGCCTGGCTGTCGACCAGCAGTACCTGGACGTGGTCTGCCATGCCGAACTCGGCCTGGAGGACCATCTGGAGACCATGTGCGCGGACAACGACATGGATCCAGCAGTGCTGCTCGACGTCCCGCTGATCGACCCCACCACCCTGGAACAGGTACAGGACGGTGACGGCACTGGAGAGGCGGCCTCTGATGGCGCAGTCCCAGGCGGGGTTGATGCGTTCGTGCTGTACGAGCAGGGGCGTGTCGAACAGCGGGTGGTGCACGATCTGGGCCGGGTGGAAGCTCGGCGGGCGGAGCGGGAGATGCAGCTGATGGCCCAGCGCTACGCCGTCTACGCACAAAACACCGCGACGCCGATGCCGTTTGAACAGTTCGTCGAGTACATGCGGAGGCTGACCGGTGGCCATTGACGAGCCGCGCTGGTGGCAGCCTGTCATCGGCGCATCCCCCGAAGACGGGCTTGCCTTGGAGGCGGCTGCCGGGCAGCACCAGCGCTTCGCCGAGCTCGACGCGCTCGCGGCCCGGCTGCTGGCCGCTGCACTGAGAGGCCAGCGCGTGGCTTCGGTGATCAGAGGCAAAGGACCACAGGCTGCGGACAGCGTTGAAGTGCTTGGGCTCAGCGGGTCGGAGGAGGCTTGGTGCGTTGAGAAGTTCGGTGTGCGGGAGCAACAGCAACGCGGTGCGTGGTACCTGCCGCAAAAGCTCTCCGTGAAGGCAGGAGCAGTCAACCTGCCGCATCTGTTGCGCGAACGCGCCGCCCACGCGGTGACGTTGGCCACCGATGACACCGCTCGGGTCAGCGTTGTGGAGGGCGCGGACGCGGTACTGCTGTGGGCGCTACTGGTGCCGTTGTTCGAGGCGTTGCTGGAGCCGGTCCGGGTGCGGGCAGCCGGACCGGCCGGGACCGTCGAAGACCAACAGGAACAGTGGGCCGGTATCGAAGAACGCTACCGTCTGCTGGGCCTGGGCCAGGATGCGCTCGAGGAGTTCCGCTTCGGCGGCGGCTGGCACCGGCTGGACCGGCGCGGGCAGCAACGCGCCCGCCTCCGGCTCCTGGACACCCTCACCGCCACTGATCCTCTGCAACTCGTCACCCGCCACCGCATCCAGCAGACGCAGGCACTCATTGCCAGCTTCGTCAAGAAGGCCAAGGCCGGTACCGCTCTGGCCAGACGAGTCCTGACCCGGGCGCTGCAGCCGGTGGTCTCCGGCTACTTCGCTGGCAACTGGCTGACCGTACTGGACTACCTGCAGGCGCCACCGCACCCGGACGAGGAAGTCATCACCGCGCTGCCCGAGCCGCGCCTGTACGTGGGGATGTCCGCCCAGGCAGCTGGCATGGCCGCTGAGGCGGGCATCCCGGAGGACGAAATCCATGCCATGCTCGCGGCCTTCCTCGGTGGCCCGACCTCCCTTTCCCCCGTCGAAGAACGTGTTGCAGCCCTGCGTGGCTGGTGGACAGGCTTCGACCACACGCATGCTGTCCAAAGCCCTGGCATGCGGCCGCTATGGGGACTCGTCGACAACGAGATCATGTCCTTCGCCTGGCAGGACGACCATGGAATCACCCAGCAGCTGTACCGGCAGGTGCTGCCCGCCTCCGTCAACGAGCAGGTGGACCGCCTCTGGCAGTCGGTGACGCTGCAGCGCCACCCTGGCGCCATCGTCAGCAATCCCCGGCCCCACCAGCTGATGGCCCAAACGATTGGCCCCGCCCTGGAGTTCTGGCACGGTGTCGCGCTGACCGCCTGGTTCGTGTGCGAAGGCCCTTACTCCCGCGCCCCTCTGTCTGGTGTGGCTGACTATTACAACCGTCCCCTCACCGCGCTGCATGCCGTCGGCTGTCCTGTCTCGCCGGATCTGTTCGAGGAACTGCGCATTGCTGAGCGGCATTTGGGGCCGGAGGAGGAGATCGTCCGGGAGCGCAGGGAGCTACCGGTGGACACGGCGATCGGTTCCTTCACCCTGACGATGAGTCACAGCAGCGGCAGCCGCCGCGAAGGCTTTGAGCGGGTGCGTGACATCGTCACCCGCCATCGCCGTGCCTGGGCAGAGCAGTATCTCGACGCCTACCTGGAGGGGCGGTGGCGCGCCGCGTTGGAAGACGTTGCCCGTGCCCATCACCGGTTCGTGGCCGCGAAGGGCAAGCCGCCTACCTTGATTCAGTTCGCCCAGTTCGCCACCAACGCTGCCAATCAATGGACCGGTGGTGACCTCGGCGCCCTGTACACCGCGATCGGCGAGCCTGCTGCAGCCCAGCAACAGCGTCCGGCTCGTCTACTGCCGAATGACGGCCACGTCTTCGCCCAGCGCGTTTACACGGCGCTCGGCGGCATTGCCGTCGACAACGACCTCCGCATGAACCAGCCTGAAGAAGCCCAACGGCAGTGGCAGCTCAGCCGCCTGGCCGAGGAAAGCCTGCGCTATGTGCAGCTCTACGAGGCCCTCGGACATCCGCCTACACCTAAACAGTTCGGCGCCCACCGCCTGGCCTGGCCCTGGCCTGGTGAAGAAGCCGAAGGCTGGCCCCTCTTCCAGGACGCCCTCGCCGCGCTAACCGGTACCAGCCGACCCGCAGAGGCATCCGACGCGGATGCGGGCAAGGCTGCCCCAGAGGCACAGCACGAGGCCGGGAACGCGCTAGGCAAGGGCGCTAATGCCCATCTCGCATCCGAGCGGGTAATGGTGCGCGTCACCGCCACCGGTACGCCCGTTGATGTCTCCGCCGTCCTACTTACCCGCCACGGCAAGGTCCGCAGCGACCAGGACCTCGTCTTCTATAACCATCCCCACCACGAAGGAGTCCGCACCGACGGTGACACCATCACCGCGGAGCTGCCCGAGATTCCCGACGACATCCACACCGTGGCAGTCATCGCCAGCATCGACCTCGAATCCCAGCCCATGGCTGTCTTCGACCAGCACTCCACTTGGCGCGCGGACATCACCCAACCCTCCGGTGAAAGATTGTCCTTCGAGGCAGCTCCCTTCGTTTCGCGCGAGACCGTCGCCATCGCTGTGGAGGTCTATCGACATGGTTCGGGCTGGAAGGTGCGTGCTGTCGGCCAGGGCTACGACACTGGGCTGGCGGGCTTGGCCGCGGACTACGGCATCAACGTCGATTCCTAGTGCCGTTTGTCAAGCCGCTCGGGCCATTGGCGGTGTGAGCTCGTAGCATCGTCTGTCGCGCAGGAGAGCGCAGAGAACGTTGACCCTGGCGGCGGGCGAGCGCCATGACGGTCTGGGTGTGGCGTTTGCCTTTGGCACGTTGTGACCGATGGTTACCGAGTCGGGCCTTGGGAGCACGTGCCGCACGCGGTGCGGCCTCCTCTGATGCTGGTCAGAGTGAGTGTGATGTCCGTGTTGCACATGCAGCGGCAGCGCCACCGGTCGGTGGCTTTCCCGGGAGAGGGCTCCAACGGCTCGAACCCGGCGGAGCGCGCCTCCGCGGCGGCTGCCGCGGGATCGGTTCGGCCGCCGGGCGCAAGGCTGGAGGGAGGTCGCTCCACCGTGGCCCGGAGGTCGAGTACGGCCGTCTTGTCGGTGTCTGGGAGAACGAACTGTTGATCGCTGCCGTAGTTCTCGTCGGTGTCTCTGCGGAACCTCTTGAGGAGGAGCGGTAGACCGCACACGGGGTCCACCAAGGCCGCCACGGTGTTGTGCGGCCCCGGGCCCTGCTCGCGGGCATGGGTGGACTGCAGGACCATCCGTGCCAGCCCAGTACGGCTCCTCACGGTCGATCCGGGCCAGGACCATGGTGCGCTCGTCGAGAGAGTCGAAGCCGTGGGCGGCCAGGAGGGCCTGTGCGGTGCGTCTGCGCCTGCCGGGGCGTGCGACGACGGCGGTGGGGTGGGCGGGATGGACGCGAGGAAGACCTGGGCGTCGAGGCGGATGGGGCGTCGGGAGGAATGCCGGGCATGGAAGGCGTACTCGTTTCGGTCCCGGCCCGGTCGGCGGACGGCCGGGCCCGATAGTGGGTCATCGGTGGGCGCGCGGGCTGAGTAGTGCGGGCTGGGGCGGAGGACCGGTCGCGTGGGGCAGTTGCCCGCGGCGTGCCGGCTGGCTTTTGGTGGGAGCGGGCGAGGGTGTTGTGGCGCGCATCCAGCGGGTACGCAGGGAGTTGAGGTCGGCCAGGGCGCGGCGGCTGCCGGTGACGAACTGGTGGGGGGTGTTGGCCAGGTCGTCGGTGTAGGCGGTGATCCGTGCGGCGACCGTCTGGGCGCGGGCGAGGAGAGCGCGTTGGAGGATCTTCTCGCCCCAGTACTCGGGTGAGCCGGCGGGCGTGGAGACCAGGGCCATCAGGTCCTCGGGTGTCAGGGTGCCGGTGAGCACGCCGTGGTGCTGGGCCTCGCCGAGGACGGTGACGGGGTCGACCATGTCGCCGCGGTGGACCAGCGAGGTGATGGACTGCCAGAGCGCGGCGTGTAGCGGCAGCAGGAAGTCCGCCTCGGTCAGCCACCTCATGTGCTGGACCTCCGCCGGGTAGGCGGTGGTGGTCGCAAGGAGGAGGCGTTCTTCGTCGAGGTCCTCCTCGCTGGCTGGCCGTGGGACATCCGCAGGGAGTGGGGTGCGGGGGAAGGAGCCGGGGTGCGAGGCGAACTGTGCGGCGAGGGCGTCCAGGGCGACGCCGATGTCGTCGGCTATGCCGAGCGTCGAGGCGACCGGGTTGGGCAGGCCCGGGTCCGTTGCGGTGGACGCGAGACGCTCGGCGTGGGCGCGCAGAACCCTGCGGGCACTGTCGGCGCGGATCATCCTGGCGTACGCCGCCGCGTGCTTCGGCAGCGGGCAGAACTGGATGAGGACGTGAAGGTAGGAGGCGTTCAGGCCGGGAGCGTGCGGACGCGCCTGGTCCAGCACAGCGTTGAGCCAGGCGGTGTCCTTGGCATGGTCGGCCGGGTCGGGCGGCGGGAGCGTGCGGATCGCGGTGAACAGCGCGGCGTGGGTGTGGCTGTCGAAGAGGTGAGCGATCAGCGGCTCGGTGTCGGCCAGTCGCGCAGGTTCCAGGAGGAGGGCGCCAAGCAGGGCCTGCTCGGCGTAGTGGACCAGCGTCGGCACGCGGTCGAGGTCGTCGTCGGGTTCGGGGGTGTGGGGCATCAGGCGGCGAGCTTGAAGTCGTCGGGGTTGAAGGGCTTGTTGAGGTGCGGGGCGAGCAGGTGGGCTGCCAGGCGCGGGGGGACGGCGTTGCCGATCTGCGAGAAGGTCTGGCCCTTGTTGCCCTGCCACGGGTAGTTGGCGGGGAAGCTCTGCAGCACGCCTGCTTCCCGGGCGGTGATCTTGATTTTGGTCGGCGCCGCTCGCTGCTCGTCGTCCGGAAGGCCGGAGGCGGTGTCGGCGACCCAGGTGCACTCGTTGGCCCGGTGGCCGAAGAACAGGGTGCCGGCGGGCTCGTCGGCCCGGCGCACGGTGGCGTTGGTCTGGTTGTTGCTGCGCAGTGACCACGACCAGCGGTGCGCCTCGGCGGTGAACGTGGATGCCGGAGCATCTTCGGTGTGGTTCTCACCGGGCCGGGAGGCCAGGACGAGTTCGGCGTCGGGGTGTGGTGTCCAGGTGCCGCGGTCGCGGGCGTCGGTCAGGGTCTTGCGTGAGCCGGAGGGGAAGGGTTCGGGGCCGCCTCCCGGGCCGCCGCCAGCGCACACGGTGGGCACAGGACGGTCTGTGGCGCCCCAGCCCAGGGCTTCGGCCATGGGTACCCAGCGGGCGCGGCCGGGCCCGAACAGCGACTCCGGTTCGGCGGACTGTGCGTGGGTGGGCGGCGGAGGTTCGGCGGTGCGGGTGCGGGAGGCGAGCAGGATCGCCCGCTTTCTCGTCTGGGGGACGCCGTAGTCGGCGGCGTTGAGGATGCCGGTCCATACCGAGAATCCCCAGGCCCGCAGGATCGCCGCGTACTGCCGCCACAGGGGCAGGACATCGGGGACTTCTTCCATGAGCACCCACTCGGGCTCGCCCACCGTGTTGAGGGCGTGCAGGTAGCGCATGGGCTCGGCGGCCAGAAGGGAGCGCTGGTCCGCGCACGCGCCGAGCAGTTGCTCGCGGGTGTCGCGTCCGGCGGCAAGGTTGGCGACGGCCTGGTGAACGAGGGGCTGGTCAACGAGGCCGAGGCGCTTGCCCGCCATCGACCATGCCTGACAGGGAGGGGAGGCGATCAGCCCGAGGGTCCGGCCAGAGAAGATCCAAGCCGGATAGACGGCGACGTCGGTCCGGATCGTCAACTGCCCTGCCTGGGCACGGGTTTTGCAGGCCCACTCATCCCACTCCAGGCCCACATCTCGCGCGCCGAGGACGGTGAGCGCGTGGCTCCAGCCGCCGGGCCCGGCGAACAAGTCGAGGATGATCCGCCTCAAGAGGGCAACCCGAAGCAGAGCAGGCCGATGTGCCGGGTGGCGGCGAACAGGCAACTTCCATCACTGGTGATCCGGTGGTCGCGCAGCTCGGCGAGGACGGCATCCACGGCTTCGTGCGGCTCCATGTCGTCCAGGTCGGTGGGCTCGTAGGTGTGAATGGGCGCCTCCGTGGGCGAGTTGAGTGGGGGAAGGCGGGCGCGGACTAGGCGGCGGTGCCGAAGTCGGTCTGCTTCGGGGCGGCCTTGGCGACGGCGCGTTCGGTGATGCCCTTGGACGCGAGGGCGGAGGCGGCGGATAGATCGCCGGCGCCGGGCTCGAGATACCAGGGACGCAGGTCGAGCATGGCCGCGCGCATGCCGGTGGCGAATGCGAGCGCGGTGCCCTTGGGCAGGGCGCGGATGGCGTCGGCAGCCAGGATGCGTTCCTGCCGCATGCTGACGGACGTGGACTTGCCGGACTCGGAGGTCGAGGTGGAGGTGGTCTCGACGTCGTGGTCACCGATCAGGCGGGACAGCTTGTCAGCGAAGTCCGGGTCGTCGATGCCGGACCCGATGACCTTGATCGTGGAGGCGGACCACATGGCGTCCATGCCGGCGTCGCCCCAGACTTTCTGGCCCTGGCGGTAGCTCTGCAGGATCGTGATGGGGATGATCCCGCGGCTGCCGAGGTGGGAGTACAGGTCCGGCAGGTCCGAGATTTTGCAGACGTTGGCGGCCTCGTCGAGGATCGCCAGCATGGGCGGGTCGAGGCGTCCGCCGGCGCGTTCGGCCTGGGCGGTCGCGGCCCGCATCACGGAGTCCGCGCACGCGGCGATGAGGGCCGAGGCGCCGCCACCGCCGTCCTTCGACAGCAGATAGAGCGTGTCCTTCGAGGTGACGAACTCACTCGGCTTGAACTCCGCCACGTCCTTCTGCGGGGTCACCCATGTGGCGATCTCGCTGTTGAGCAGGGCGGCGGCGTACTGGCGGGCGGTCTCGTAGATCCCGTCGCGGGTCTCCGGCGGGCCCTCCACGGTGCCCTTCAACTGCGCGGCGACGGCGGCGAACCCGTGATCGCGCAGGACGTCCAGCGGGGTCCGGTCGGCAGGGAAGGCCAGCCACTGCATCACGTCGGTGATCGGCCGCTCGTCGAGCGCGGCGGCCAGGAACAGCTGCGAGAGGATGTTGGAGCCCGCCTTGGACCAGAAGTCGCCCTGCTGGGAGGCGTCCACGCTGGCGGCGAGGAAGTGGCCGGCGAGGCGGCCGGCGCCGTCGAGGGTCTTGGCGTCGGACAAGGGGTTCCACCACATGGCCCGTTCGGCGTGGGCGATCTGCTGCGGGTCCATCGACCAGGTCCGGCCGACGGCCGCCCGCGCGTCGAGCGTGGCCGTGTAGGCGTCGCCCGCCGCCTTGTTGGAGGTGAGCAGGACCGGGCCGGGTGCGTTGAGGATGGAAGGGATCGCCAGCGACGTGGTCTTGCCGGACCGCGGTGCCATGATCGCGACGGCGACGTCCTCGTACCCCATGCGCACTTCGTGCTTCGTGCCCTGGAGGTTGCCGAGCAGGATGCCGGTGTCAGCCGGCTCGAGGCGCTTGGCGTCCTTCAGACTCGGGCGCAATGATCTTGCCTTGGCGGTGATGGCCTTGGACAGCAGCGGCTCGATGTCCCGCTGCTTGGCCATCCCGGCGACGCGCTTCCTGCGTCCGCCGTTGCCGTCCTTGTGCCGCTTGTACAGCACGACGGCCGTGATCCCGAGTGCGAGTAGCACGGTGCCGGGCAGGATGCGGGTGCCCAGCAGCAGGGAAGTTTCGCCGAGGCGGGGCCACAGCTGGTCGGGATGGAGGAGGGCCTGCACGGGCTGATAGGGCGCGCGGGGACCGGTGTCGGTGGCCCAGGCGGTGAGGTTGCCACCCAGCCGCGCGCCCCGCGAGTCCTGCCCATCGTGATCAGCCTCCAGGAACACAGGGCTCCCGCAGACGATGTCCTCACACCTGCGGACCTGGCGGTGGGGTGTGACGGGCGCCGCATGTACCTGGCCGCCCCCGAGCGGGGCCAGCGCATCGAGGGCGTCGGGTTGCACGCGCTGAACCTCCACACGCACACTCCGCCGCTGGTGCGTTTCCTCACCGAGTTGTGCCGCGCTCAATGCGCGCAGGTCACCGTGTTCGACTGGGGCGCCGCGGTGGCGATGCCGTTCCTGCCGCGCCTGCGGTATGGGCGCACGGTGCTTGCCCCGGCCCGCTGGCGGCTGGAGGCGACCGAGTTGCCGGGCCGCGCATGTCCTTGGGCCGAATGGGACGCCGCCCTCACCGACTGGCGGGCTCGGCGGCGGCTACCTCGGCGGGTCTACCTCGTGGAGGACGACCGGCGTCTCCTCCTTGACCTCGACGAGGCCGGCCACCGGACGTTGCTGCGCCAGCACCTCGACCGAGTGGGCCCGACCGTGCTCGTCGAGGCCGCGGAACCAGGGGCGTTCGGTTGGTGCGACGGTCGCGCCCACGAGGTAGTGGTGCCGCTCAAGGCGATCCGGCCGCCGGCGTGGCCGGCGCTTCCTGTGCCCGCACCGGCTCGCGCCCTCTCCCCAGCCCAGATGCAGACCCCGGCCGCTTCGTCGGTGTTGCTGGCCACCTTGTATGGGGACGCTCGCCGCCAGGACACTCTGCTCTCCTGCCACTTGCCCGATCTGCTCGAACGGCTCGGTGGGCCGCCGTGGTGGTTCATCCGCTTCCGCGACCCCGAGCAGCACTTGCGTCTGCGCATCGTGCTACCCACGCCGGAGGCGTTCGCCGAGACGGCTCGAACCGTGAGTGGGTGGGCCGAGGAGCTGAGCGGCGCCGGTCTGCTGGCGGACTTGCGGTACCCCACCTCCTACCGGGAGATGGGCCGTTGGGGATCCGGCCCTGCATGGGACGCGGCCGAGGAAGTGTTTCGGGCGGACTCGCGCGCCATCCTGGCCCAGCTCTCGCAGCCGCGGCGCCCACACCAGCGCACGCTGGTGGCCGCACACACTGTCTCTATCGCCTCCGCGTTCCTCGGCAGCACTCAAGCCGGGATGCGCTGGCTGATCGACCACATCCCGCCCACAGCGCCCGTACCCGTACCGCGCCCGCAGTTCACCGATGCCGTACGTCTGGCCGACCCTGGCCACGACTGGGCGGCATTGCGCGGCGCACCCGGAGGAGCGGCGATCGTGTCGGCGTGGGCCGATCGCGACGCGGCGCTCGCCGCGTACCGGCGGCACCAGCCAGGTCCCCACACGCAGGGCATCGCCCTCGATGACGCCCTGACCTCACTGCTCCACGTCCACTTCGTACGGCACATTGCGGTGAACTTCCCTGAAGAAGAGGTCTGCCTCTACCTCGCTCGCGCTGCCGCCCTGGCCTGGACCGCCCGCACCACTGGGAGGACACGATGACCGCGCAGGCCGGGCTGGACCTGGCCGACGCCGTTGCCGAGCAGCTCGCCGACCCCCACACGGCGTACCTTGGGCCAGCGGTCTCTCGTCGGCAGCACCTTGCCTATGGCTTGCCCGGCATCGCGCTCCTGCACATCGAGAGGGCTGCGGCAGACCTGGGGCCGTGGCAGCGCGCCCACGACTGGCTCGCCGCCGCATCCCGCGAACCGCTCACCAGCGGCCCCGACAGCCACCCCTTCTACGGGGCGCCCGCCTTCGCGCACGCTCTGGCCTGCGCCGCCGATCACCTGCTCGGCGCCTACCAGCGCTCGCTTGACACTCTCGACCGACAAATGACTGACGACGTGAGGCGCCGCGTCGACGCCGCACACCGCCGCATCGATGCCGGACTCCTCCCAGCGCTCGCGGAGTTCGACACCATTCGAGGCCTGAGCGGATACGGCTCCTACCTCCTGCGCCGCAACCCTGGCAGCGCCGCCCTGCGTGCCGTACTCGACTACTGCGTACGCCTCACCGAACCGATCACACCCGACGGCGAGATCTTGCCCGGTTGGTGGACGGACACGGGGCCCTCGGGCCGCGCGGACGACCGTTTTCGAGGCGGACACGCCAACAACGGCATGGCGCACGGTATCGGCGGCGTGCTCGCGCTCCTGGCGCTCGCCGCCACGCAGGGCACCTTCGTCGACGGCCACGACGACGCACTGGGCCGGATCCTGCTGTGGTTGGACCGATGCCGAGAGGACACCGGCCGAGGCCCGGCGTGGCCGTACTGGGTCAGCCGGGACGAGCTGCGCACCGGCCGCCTCACCTCGTCCACGCCGACGCGGCCGTCATGGTGCTACGGCACCGCAGGCCTCGCCCGCGCCCAGCAACTCGCCGCCCTCGCCCGCGGCGACGACAGCCGTCAGCTGGACGCCGAGAACGCGCTCGTGGCCGCCCTCACCAACTCCGCTCAGCTCAAGGCCACGACGGACAACGCCATGTGCCACGGCTTCGCCGGCCTCGCCCACGTCGCCGCCCGCGCGGCCGACGACGCTCACCCCTCGACCGCCGGACAGCTCCGCGCCACGATCCCGGCACTCCTAGCCGCAGTCCACCCGCCGGACACCGACCCCGCCCACGCCGCCACGACGCTCATGCAGGACGAGGAGCGCGGACCTGGTCTGCTCGACGGCGCAGCCGGTATCGCACTGGCCCTCCTCGCGCCCAGCACCGCCGAACCACCCCGATCCAACTGGGACGCCTGCCTGCTCATCTCCTGACCCCGTCGACCGAAGGACACCCGCATGCCCCCGGACCGCTCCGACCGCTGGCAGCAACACAACATCACCTTCGCTGACCGCGAGAGCGCCCAGCGCGCGATCGTCGAACGCGTCGCACCTGTCCTCCTCGCCGCCGAAACGGACGGGCAGCTCACCGGCTGGTGGTTCATGAACAAGCAGCCCTGGCCGCTGCGTTACCGCGCGGACGAGCCTTCACCCGCCGTCGAAGCGCTGCTGAGCGACCTCGTCCAGGACGGCACGGCCGTGTCATGGCTGCCCTACGTCTACGAACCCGAGACCCACGCCTTCGGCGGGACCCAGGCCATGGGCGTCGCCCACGACCTGTTCCACAAGGACAGCCGCCACCTGCTCACCTATCAACCGGGCCCGGAGCAGCTGGGACGCCGGGAAACCGCCGTGCTGCTGGCAAGCGTGATGACGCGGGCGGCCGGCCTGGACTGGTTCGAGCAGGGCGACGTCTGGGCAAAGGTCGCTGCCCTCCGACCGGCCAACGGCCTTCTGCCTTCTGCGCGGGCCGCCGAACTGGCGCCCGCAATGCGGAAGCTGATGACGGTCGACGCCCAGAGCCTGTGCCGCCCGAACGGTCCGCTCGCCGGGCACAACGAGTGGGTCGCCACTTTCGAGCGGGCGGGCACCGTGCTCGCCGACCTCGCAGGCCGCGGCGCCCTCACCCGCGGTCTGCGAGCCGTCATTGCCCACCACGTGATCTTTCACGCCAACCGCGCCGGTCTCCTCCGGGACGACCAAAGCGCCATGCCCAACATTGCACGAGAGGTAATCATGGGAACGAGTGACAACACCGCGTCGACCGACGAGGCAACGGCCGAGACGGCTAGCGTCAGGGCGGTGAACACCGACACGATGGCCACCCCCACGGCTGACGCCGAACGTCTCCGCAACGCCCTGGTCGACCAGCTTCGCGCGGACGGGCACGCCCGCACGCCCGCCGTCGAGAATGCGCTGCAGACTGTGCCCCGTCACGTGTTCGTGCCTGACGCGTCACTCGAAGACGCCTACGCCAACGCACCAGTGCACATCAAGTACGACACCGGAGGCACATCGATCTCGTGCGCTTCCCAGCCGGGCGTCGTCGCCCTCATGCTGGACCAGCTCGACGCCCAGCCCGGCGAGCGCATCCTCGAACTCGGCGCCGGCACCGGCTACAACGCCGCTCTCCTCGCCCACCTGGTCGGAGAGAGCGGGCACGTGACCACCCTCGATATCGACGACGACCTCGTGCAGGGCGCTCGCGCACACCTGGCCGCAGCCGGTCTCACCAACGTCGAGGTCATGACCCGCGACGGGGCCCTCGGTTACGCCGAAGGAGCGCCGTACGACCGGATCATCGCCACCGTGGGCGCTCACGGCGTGCCACACGCATGGATGCAACAGCTCGCCCCCGGCGGCCGGCTCCTCGTCCCCCAGCGCCTGAAGGGCACCGTCTCCCGGTCCATCGCCTACGAGCAGCGCGACGGCCGATGGGTGTCTCTCGGCAGCGAAATGAACACCTTCATGCCGCTCCGGCGGGGCATCGCCGACGACGACCGCCGCGTCATCCCGCTCAGCGCAGACGGCACCGTCCGGCTTCAGGCCCCCGCTGGGCAGAACATCGACGCCGATGCCCTCGCAGGAGTCCTGGATCAGCCGCGCACCGAGGAGTGGACCGGCATGATGGTCCGCGCCATGGAGTCGCCGGAGTGGATGGAACTGTTCGTCACCTGTTCCCTTCCCTCCGGCCTCATCCGGATGCTGTTCCCCCAGAACGCCAAGGGCACTCTGCTCACGGAGGACCCCTACCCCTCGTCGACCGCAGCCGTCGACAAGGGCGCCATCACCTACCTGGCGCGACGCGTGTCGGAGAAGAAGACCCCCGAGGGCGACAAGCTCTGGGAGTTCGGCGTCATCGGCCACGGCCCCGGCAGCGACGAGCTCGCCACGAAGGTCGCCGACGCCATCCGCACCTGGGACCGCGCATACCGCGGTCGCGAGGCCACGTTCGAAATCCAGCCCCTCGACGCCCCCGCCATCGAGCAGCGCCCCGGACTCTTCGCTCTCGACACCCCGCTGAACCGCATCGCCGTCGACTGGCGGTGACGCCCCTTGCCTAGCGGTCGGTGCCCGCCGACGTATGGCTGGCGGGCACCGTCGCCCCAGCACTTCTCACTCACGCCCGGGGAACTCATGGACCCGCACGGACCCATAGCCCAGCGCTTCCCGCTCGTCGCCCGATTCCGGCCCGCCTGTCTGCCCTTGCCCGAACGTGTGGGCGGTCTCGTCGACCTTGCCGAGACGGCGGTGAAGAAGGGCGACCAAGGGCTCGCATCCGCTGTCTACAACCAGGCCGCGCTCATCGCCTCCGATCTCGGCCTGCCCGACCTGGCCCGCCAGATGTGTCACCAGCACGCCGCCGCCTACTTCGACGCGTGCCCCCTGCCCGGCATGAGCGCAATCCGGGGACTGGAACCGGTCGTCAACCTCGCCCGCCTCCAGATCCGCGCCGGCCACACCGACGAGGGACGTCAGCACCTACTCGACCTGTACAAGGCCGTCGAGGCAGGCACAGCTGCCCAGTTCGAGGGCGTCGCCGTACCGGCGGACCTCACTGCGACCGACGAGGACCGCCGCGAGGTCCGCGCGTGGATGTGGCGCGTGCTCCTCGCCGATGGGACCCGTACCCTCACGACCAAGGGCCGTTGGGCCGAGGCCAAAGCACATATCGAAGTTCACCACGGCGTAGGCAAACGGATGCTCGATGGGCGCCAAGTCGCCGTACTCGCCACCCTCGTCGCGGGTGACACGACATGGGCCGCTGCCCTCCTCGCCGACACTGTGCCCGGCGATCCGTGGGAGCAAGCCGTCACGGCCTGCCTCACCGTCCTGTGCCGCCGAGATGCCGGCCGGCTGGTCGACGGCCACCTGGCGGAATTGGTGACGACCTACTCCGAGCGGAAGGCCGAACCCGGGATGACCGTCTTCGACATCCGGCTCGGCCTGACCATCCTCGACGCGATCGGTTCAGCCGAGGCGCCCGGTGCGCACAACATTGTCGAGCAGCTGCACCGCAGGATGACGGAGGCTGAGGACGGCTACGCGGCCCGCGAGAATCTGCAGCACTCTCTGTTCACCGCGCTTGCTTCGGACCGGCAAGTGCAGGACTGCCGCGTTTTGGTTCGCGCCTGCGCCCTCGGGGCGGGGTCCATCCCCGACAAGCTGCAAGGACAGCTGACGTCGGCTCTAAGCGCCAGCGACATCGTGATCCGGGACGGCCTTGCGCGCCGCTCCAATTCCGGGCGTACAACTCGGTGATCTGCGTGAGTGATCAGCCAGGCACCCCCTTCCCTCAGACAGTTGTGCGCGCCCGGGATTTGGCGCCGACCTCGGTCAGCTGATCACTGCATCGCTTCAGCACTGGACCATCGGCATCGCATGCATCGGTCACCGTCCGGGAAGTCGGCCGCATCCACGGCGAGGATCATCAGGGGCGAGTGGGTCTGTGTGACGAGGCTCCGGGATTCGCCGACGGCAGACGAGGAAATGGCCCACGGGACTGGAACCCAGTCCGGGATCATGTCAACGTACAACGACCCTGAAAACACCAGGTCAGCCACGGGGTGCGGCATTGAAGGGCAGCCTGCGGAGGGGCTGGCCGCTATGGCGGTACGCATCCCGCGCTGCTCGGTCTCACGACCGCGTCCCGCTCCGAGGAGGTCCACCTGCCGAGTCCCGCCTTCCGATTCGCCCTCATCACGCGCCCTATGCCGCTTGGCATTGGCAGGGATTTGCTTGTAACGCGGTTACCCCGTGGCCGAGAGGTGCTTACGTACATCGCTGCGCACCACAGCACCGCAACGCGCCACGGAGCCTGGATTGTTGGCGCTGTGAGGTCGTAGGGCCCGTAACCTCGACCGGCTCACCGGCGGCAGGCTGCCCGTGCTCGTCACAGATGGCCACCCTCGCCCTCCGCTCGTACCGCCTGGCCTCGTGACCTAGGCGGAAACAGGCGCGATGAGCACGCCTTCGCAGTGCAGGGCGATACATAGCAGAAGATCCCCGGTTACCGAAACCGGGGATCTTCCAGAGCATTGATGGTGTTCGCATTCGGCTGTGCTTGGCGGTGGAGCCGTGGCGGACACAGTTGGCAGAGCCGGACGCATACGAGAGGAGATAGTGGGAGGCTGTTGCCAGCTGCTGCTATATCAATGACCAAGCTTTCATGCCCACGGCCACTGCTACTCGCTACACAAGGTCTCCTTCCGGACCGTTCGTATGTGCGCCGAGAAGAAATCATCCGTTGCATCTATACGTGATACCCGGCTGCGTCTTGTCGTCCACTCCGGGACGGCGGCCGCGCAGAAATTGGGATCTCTGCTGCATGCGATGCGCGCCTGGATTTCCGACATGAAGCCTTTCTTAATGTGAAGGTGATATTGCATGGCTCGTCCTCCGGCGCTGAAGCTCACCGAGGTTCTCGCGGAGATTCGTATGAGTCCGTCGGCGTTCTACCGAATGCGCGCTCGTGGGCAAGCGCCCCGCATGATCAAGTTGCCCAATGGTGAACTCCGGTGTCGTCGTGCTGACCTGGATGCCTGGTGGGACATGTGCGAGAGAGATACTGATAATTGGCGATGAGTTACAATGTCCGTTTCTGGGACATACGGGAGCGCCCCGATCGGCGCAAGCCGTTTATGGTCCGGTGGACGGTCAACGGGCGCGAAAAGTCAGAGTCATTCATGACCGTCGGGCTCGCCGACAGCAGGCGGTCAAAGCTGATGACCGCGGCTCGCGATGGTGAGCCCTTCGATGAGCACACAGGGCTGCCAGCGTCCGAGCTACGAGCTATCAAGCAGCGGACGACATGGTATGACCTTGCGCACGAATACCTCGACCAGCGTTGGGACCGCACACCGGGAAACACCCGCCGCACACTGGCCGATGCATTCGCCACCATCACGCCTGCCCTTGTGCGCTCTGGCGCGACCTATCCGGAGCCGCGGGTGCTGCGGCGAGCGTTGTACTCCTGGGCGTTCAACAAGAAGGCGTGGGAGAAAGAGCCAGTTGAGGAATGGCGGCAGGCGCTGGACTGGATGAAGCGGAACTCCCTGCCCGTCAGCGCTCTGGCGGAAGCCGATGTGCTGCGACGGGCGCTGGACGCCCTGTGTCTCAAGCTGGACGGCAAAGAGGCTGCGGCCAAGACGGCACGGCGCAAGCGGGCTGCGTTCAACGAAGTCCTCAACATTGCTGTGGAGAAGGGGTACTTTGCGGAGAATCCCCTCAACGGGCTCAGGTGGCACGCTCCAGCGGTCAACGAGGAAGTGGACCCGGCTGCCGTTCCCAATCCCGCCCAGATTGCCCGGCTGCTCACGGCGGTTGCCCAACAGCGCGGGCGCGGCCCTCACCTGGAGGCCTTCTTCGGCTGCATGTACTACGCGGCGATGCGGCCTGCGGAGGTCATCCATCTCCGGCTCGAACAGTGTCATCTGCCCGAGACCGGCTGGGGGATGCTCAACCTGTCGGGTGGCGTCGTCACGTCAGGCAAAGAGTGGACGGACGGCGGTTCGGTGCACGAGGTGCACTCCCTCAAGCGCCGTGCGGCTACCGCGACTCGGCCTGTGCCCATCCCGCCGCAGTTCGTACGCATGCTCCGCGCACACATCGAACGCTTCGGTGTGGCGCCGGACGGCCGACTGTTCCGGAACCAGGCCGGCAACTACGTGGACGCAGCTGCGTACGGCACAACGTGGGCGCGGGCACGGAAGTACGTGCTGACCCGTACAGAACTCGCCTCCAAGCTGGCAAAGCGGCCCTACGATCTCCGGCACGCCGGGATCTCGTTTTGGCTGTACTCCGGTGTGGACCCCGCCGAGTGCGCTCGTCGCGCGGGCCAAAGCATTGAGGTCCTCTTCCGCCACTACGCCAAGTTCCTGGACGGCGTCCGAGAACAGGCCAACCGCCTCATCGAGCAGTCCATGCAGGAGTGGGACCGCGTCAGTCAGGGCGCGGAGTCTGAAGGGTGAGTCGGCGTTTGGTCCGTGACTGGTCCGGAAGTACTGGTCAGGAGCGGGACAGCGGTGGGAGGAAGTGGGAGTTATGACGTAAGTCGGTCCTTGCCCCGGACGGGTCGAGAGGAAGGCGCCTGACGGGCAAAAGCCCAGGTCAGGCGCCTTTTTTCGTGCCTCTAGAAGAAGCCCAGCTTCCTCGGCGAATACGACACCAGAAGGTTCTTGGTCTGCTGGTAGTGCTCCAGCATCATCTTGTGCGTCTCCCGGCCGATCCCCGACTGCTTGTAGCCGCCGAACGCGGCGTGGGCCGGGTAGGCGTGGTAGCAGTTCGTCCAGACACGGCCCGCCTGGATCGCGCGGCCCGCCCGGTAGGCGGTGTTCATGTCGCGGGTCCACACGCCCGCTCCGAGGCCGTAGAGCGTGTCGTTGGCGATCTTGATGGCGTCGTCGAAGTCGTCGAACGACGTCACCGAGACCACCGGGCCGAAGATCTCCTCCTGGAAGATCCGCATCCGGTTGTCGCCCTCGAAGATGGTCGGCTGGACGTAGTAGCCGCCCTTCAACTCGCCGTCGTGCTCGATACGTTCGCCCCCGGTGAGGACCCTCGCCCCTTCCTGCCGGCCGACGTCCAGGTAGGACAGGATCTTCTCCAGCTGGTCGTTGGAGGCCTGCGCGCCGATCATCGTGTCCGTGTCGAGGGGGTGCCCGGGTTTGATCAGCTCGGTGCGGGCGACCGCCGCCTCCAGGAACTCGGCGTAGTGGCCCCGCTGGATGAGAGCCCGGGACGGGCAGGTGCACACCTCACCCTGGTTGAGCGCGAACATGGTGAAGCCTTCGAGCGCCTTGTCGCGGAAGTCGTCGTCCTGCGCCCAGACGTCGTCGAAGAAGATGTTCGGCGACTTGCCGCCGAGCTCCAGTGTGACCGGCTTGATGTTCTCCGAGGCGTACTGCATGATCAGCCGCCCCGTCGTGGTCTCTCCCGTGAACGCGACCTTCGCCACCCGCGGGCTGGATGCCAGCGGTTTGCCCGCCTCCACTCCGAAGCCGTTGACGATGTTCACCACACCCGGGGGCAGCAGGTCCGAGATCAGGCTCATCCAGTAGTGCAGCGAGGCCGGCGTCTGCTCGGCGGGTTTGATGACGACCGCGTTGCCCGCGGCCAGCGCCGGGGCGAGCTTCCAGGTGGCCATCAGGATGGGGAAGTTCCACGGGATGAT
Source organism: Streptomyces sp. NPDC043878 (assembly GCF_056435735.1). NCBI lineage: Bacteria > Bacillati > Actinomycetota > Actinomycetes > Kitasatosporales > Streptomycetaceae > Streptomyces > Streptomyces sp. NPDC043878. The sequence goes on along the minus strand of NZ_JBWKDW010000004.1, from coordinate 231,319 downwards.
CTGCGCCACGACACCCAGCGGCTCGTGGAAGTGGTACGCCACCGTGTCGTCGTCGACCTCGCCGAGGGAGCCCTCCTGCGCCCGGATCGCCCCCGCGAAGTAGCGGAAGTGGTCGATGGCGAGCGGGATGTCGGCCGCCAGCGTCTCACGTACCGGTTTGCCGTTCTCCCAGCTCTCGGCGACCGCCAGCGGTTCGAGATGCGCCTCCATCCGATCGGCGATCTTGCGCAGGATGGCGGAACGCTCGGTGACCGACGTGCGGCCCCACGCCGGGGCGGCCGCGTGCGCCGCGTCGAGCGCCCGCTCCACGTCCTCCGCCGTGCCGCGCGCGACCTCGGTGAACGGCTGCCCGTTCACCGGAGACGGGTTCTCGAAGTACTGACCCCGGGCCGGCGGCACGTACTCCCCGCCGATGAAGTGGTCGTAGCGCGCCTGGTAGGAGACGATCGCGCCCTCGGTGCCGGGAGCCGCGTAACGGGTCATGCTGGTGGCCTCCTTCAGAAGCGCTGCCCGCCGTTGGGCAGCTCTCGGCGCGAGGCTAGGAACCGGGAGGTTGCAGGGACGTTGCGGGTGCAGCGGGTGCAGCGGGCGTCGAGCGAGGGGACGGTGCGCGGGGCACGGACGGCCGGCCGGCCGGATGGACGGATGAATCGTTGGGAGGTTGGGCTGGACAGAGAGGATGAACGGTGGCCGGCTGAAGGGGGACGGATCAACGGGTTGACGACTGCCCGGGCCGGGGGAGCGGAGGCGGGCAGCCGACAGTCGGTCCGCCGATCGGTCAGTCGGCCAACCGGTCTGCCGATCACACTAGGTCGACCGGTCCGCCGCTCGGTCAGTGGTTCGCGGGACCCGGCCGCCGCGGCGGTGCCGTCAACTCGGCTTCCAGGGCGGCCAGCCGGGACCGCACCGAAGCAGTCGGACGCACCGCGGCGAGTGCCCGCCACACGTCGACGTCGTCCTCGCCCCAGGTCGCGTGCGCCCAGTCCGCCAGCAGGTCGGGATCGCGGCGGGCGATCAGCGCCGACCGCAGCCCGTCGGCCAGCCGGCGCCTGAGCCGTACCACGGCCGGGGCCTGGGACGCGGGCAACAGAGGACCCGGGTAGGCCGCGGCCGCCGCGGTGACCGCACCGCTTCGCAGCCGTCGCTCCACGGCGTCGACGTCGGACTCGACCGGCACCGTCAGCCGATAGGGCCGTGAGGCCAGCAGCCCGGCGCCGAGCACCCCGCGCAGCCGGGCCATCTCGACCCGAAGTGTCACCGGCGTCACCGACTCGTCCTCGTACAGCGCGCACAGCAGCTCGTCCCCGGTCAGGCCCTCCGGGTGGCGGGCCAGCAGCACGAGGATCTCGCTGTGCCGCCGGCTGAGTCTGAGCCCTCGGCCGCCAACGGTGAACCGCGCCTCGTCACGGCCCAGCGCGGTCAGCCCCGGACCGTCCGTCGCCTGCCGTACCGGGAGGAGCAGCGCGAGCTGGGACTCGGCGGCCCGCGCCACAGCCTGCACGAATCCCAGACTGTGCGGATGCGCGAGCCCGTCCCCGCCGGTGACGTCCACGGCGCCGAGCACCCGGCCGGTACGCGGGTCGTGCACGGGAGCGGCCGCGCAGGTCCAGGGCTGCACGCGCCGGATGAAGTGCTCGGCCGCGAAGACCTGCACCGGCCGGTCCACGGCGACCGCCGTGCCCGGCGCGTTCGTCCCGACGGCCGACTCGGCCCAGCGCGCGCCCGGCACGAAGTTCATCCGCCCGGCCTCACGACGGGTCGCCGGATGGCCCTCGACCCACAGCAGTCGGCCGTGTTCGTCGCACACAGCGAGCAGGTGCTCCCCGTCGGCCGCGAACGTGCCCATGAGTTCACGGAACAGCGGCATCACCCGCGCCAGCGGATGCTCGGCCCGGTAGGCGCCCAGGTCGCCGTCGGTGAGTTCCACGTCGGCGGTGCCGTCCGGTCCGACACCGGCCCGTGCGGACCGCCGCCACGAGTCGGCCACCACCGACCTGACCGGCCGCGGCACAGTGCCCGCGGCGGCGAACATCTCGTGCGCGCGGCGCAGCATCCGGACGCGCTCGGCGGGATCGGCCCCCGGCTCCAGGGCCACCCATGGCTCGGTCAACTCGGCCTCCCCGACGGCGATGCGGTTGGGGACATCGTCACTCCGGGGCGGGACGCCGACAACCTCTGGGACGCCGCCGTCCGAACGGCTGGACGCTTGTGGTCCGAATGGCTCGACATCGCCCGTTCGAGCAGCTGCACCTCGGCCGTCCACGGTGACGCGACAAGGCAGGCCGGCCCGAGGTGAAGTCGACCGGGCTCAGGCGAAGCCGATCGTCTCAGGCGAAGTTGACCAGTCTCAGGTAACCAACCCAGTCCCAGTTCGGTCCCGGGTCGGTGTGGTCGGAGCCCGGTACCTCGTGGTGTCCGATGATGTGGGCCCGGTCCTTCGGGATGCCGTAGGTCCGGCAGACCGCCGCCGTGAGTCTGGCGGACTGCTCGTACATGGCGTCGGTGAAGTAGGCGGGCTGGTCCACCCAGCCTTCGTGCTCGATGCCGATGCTGCGCGTGTTGTAGGTCCAGTTCCCGGCGTGCCAGGCGACGTCGGCCTCCCGGACGCACTGCGCCACATGCCCGTCCACCGAGCGGACCAGGTAGTGTGCGGACACCTGCTTCTGCGGGTTCTGGAAGATGGACAGCGTGTCGCCGTACGTCTCCTGCGTGACGTGGATGACCACCCGGTCCACGGGATAGGCGCCGGGGCGGTCGGAGACCGTGTAGTTGGACTGCGTGGCCGGCTGCCACTCGGCCGGCGGGTAGTCGACGGCCCGCGTCCCGGCCCCGGCCTTGGCCTCCGGGAGCAGGGCGTACGGGACGGCGGCGAGTGCGGCCCCTCTCAGCAGCAGGCGTCTGGTGAGTTCGGGTCGTGCGCGTTCCATGGACGATTGCCTCTCGACATGGGGAGGACGAGGTCTGTTCAGCGCCGCGGCGCTGCCGCGGTGTCCCGCAGGCGGGCGTGCAGTCCGCGGTGTGTCTCGCGCGAGGGGGAGCCACTCCTTGCGGAGCTTGGCCACGCAGGTGTGATTGGTGTCGGGCACCTTGGCCAACGGGGACTCCACGGTCTGGGTGGCGAACTGGTACGCGTCCATGTCGCTGAATCCGTGGTCGCGCACGAGTCAGTGCACCAGATCGAGCTGGGATATCCGGAACGCGTGCTCCAGTGGGCGCGCCGAACCCGTCGGGATGACGCGGGTGTCCGACTCGATACGCGGCCACGGGGTGGCGAGGCCCTTGAGCAGTTCGATGTTCACCATGGTGTTCATGGCGCACTCGACCGGGACCCCGCAGGTTTCCCCCTCGCCCTGCCGGGCGTGTCCGTCGTCGAGGCCGAGCAGCGCGCCCACGACGTTGACCCCGAGACAGCAGGTGACTCCGGCGCGCGTCTCCGGGGTGTGCAAGTTGCCGCCCTGGGCGTCGGGCATCAGAGCCGAGCGAACCTCCGGGTGCGCGGTGACCAGGCCCACCGTGCCGTGCGTGGGGTCCAGGGGCGGCTCGACCTCGAACTCACTGTCGCGGGCCCGGAACCGCCCGGTGCGGCGGCTCCGGTCGAGCTGCCAGATCCAGACGTGTTCCGGAAGGGCAGGCTGGAGCGTGGCCGTGGTGTACGTCGAGGTGAGGCCGCCGAAGATGCGGGTCACGAACCTGGCGCCGAACGTCCAGGCGTACTCGTGGGATTCGGGCCTCACGGTCAGGACGTGGGGCTCGCTCATCGCCGCACCGCCGCGTTCCGCGCAAGTCCGGTGGTGCGCCGGGAGACGTCCCGTGCGTCTGTCTCCGCCATGTGATTCCCCCTCGTACGCGCGGCACCTGGACGCCGCCGGTCGGACGGGTCGGGTGCGCCTCACGTGAATCACGGTACGGCCACTGCGGGTTGGTCAGAAGGACGTGCCACGCTTCCGTGGACAGCCGGTGGATTGTGGAGAACTTGCTCACCCGATCGGGTGAGCGGCCCGTTCCGCCACCGCCGCCGGATCGTCCAGCACCCCCCGCACCACCGAGTGCGCGGCCCCGAGCAGAGGGCCCTCGGGCCCCAGCCGCGACACGCTCACCGGACAGGCGGGCCCCGCCGTGCGCCGGTCCAACTCGGCCTGCAGGGAGGGGAGCAGCCAGGGTGCCAGCCCGGACAACGCACCGCCGAGCACGACGCTCTCGGGGTCCAGCAGGTTGACCGCCCCGGTCAGAGCGACACCGAACGCCTCCCCGGCGTCGCGCAACGCCCGCCGTACGTCCTCGTCGCCGTCCGCCGCACGCCCCGCGAGGAGTCCGACGCGGTCCTCGCCCGGCGCCAGGCCGGCCGCGCGCAGCACCGCCTCCTCGCCGGCGTACTGCTCCAGACAACCCCGTCCGCCGCACGGGCACGCGGGCCCCTCCGGGCGGACCGGCACGTGCCCCAACTCGCCTGCGAAGCCCCGCGTTCCGCGCAGCAGTCCTCCGCCCACAACGAGCGCCGCGCCGATGCCGATCTCCGCGGACACGTGCAGGAAGTCGCGCGGGGTGCCCTCGCCGAGCCAGAGTTCGGCCAGGGCGCCGAAGTTGGCCTCGTTGTCCACGGTCAGCGGGAAGCCGAACGGCAGCAGGGCGCCGAGGTCCGTGTCGTGCCAGCCGAGGTTCGGGGCGCGCACCACGGTCCGGGCGTCGCGCGCCACCAGTCCCGGCACGGCCACCGCGAGCCCGGCCGGCCACAGACCCTCGCGTTCCGCCTCGGCGACGACCCGGCGCACCAGCCCGGTGAGGGACTCGACCACCGGTTCGGGGGAGCTCCCGCGGTTCGTGCCGTGCCGTACGGCCCTGGCCCGCACCTCACCGCGCAGGTCGACCGCGCAGACCGCGAGATGGTCGACGCCGACCTCGGCGCCTATGCCGGCCGGACCGTGTCCGCTGACGGCGAGTGCCGAACCCGGCCGGCCCACCCTGCCGGGTCGCTCGGGGCCCAGTTCCTCGATGAGGCGCGACCGGATCAGTTCCTCGACCAGGGTGGACACCGCCGCCCGGGTCAGACCTATGCGTGAGGCGACAGCGGCACGCGAGAGCGGCCCCTCCGCGCTGACGGTGTGCATCACGCGCGCGAGGTTGCGGCGGCGCATGCCCTGCTGGGTGTCCGGCAGCGCGCGACCGGGACCGGCCGGGTGGGCCTCGTGTAGCGGTGCGGTCATGCCGGTCAGTCCTCGGTCGGTGTGCGTGTGCGTGCCCGTCAGTGCGTGTCCGTGCCGCGTGCCAGCAGCGGGGCCGCGTCGGAGAGTACCCCGGCGATCCTGGCCAGCGTCGGCTCGTCCCGCTCCACCGCGTCGAGCACGGGGCCGGCGGCCGTGTTCCAGCGCCGGGCGACCGCGGCGGGGTCCTCGCCGGTCAGGAGGGCGGCCGCCTGCGCCGCGGCGCCGAGCGCGACCAGTTCCCGGGCCTCGGGCACCTGCACCGGACGCCCGGAGAGCCGTCGCACGGTCTGCTGCCAGGCCGTCCCGCGGGCGCCGCCGCCGATCAGCAGCAGCGGGACCGAGCGGTCCGCGTCCTCGTCGATGACCAGGTCGAGGGCGCCCAGCAGGGAGTGCACGGCACCGTCGTAGGCGGCCTGGAGGAGCTGGCCGCCGGTCGTGTCGTGGCGCAGTCCGTGCAGCAGTCCGGAGGCGCCGGGCAGAGCGGGGGTGCGCTCGCCGTCCAGGTAGGGGAGCAGGGTCACGTCGGCGGTGGGTTCCACGGCCTCGCGGTCGAGCCCCAGGAGAGCCGCCACGCGGTCCACGGCGAGGGTGCAGTTCAGGGTGCAGGCCAGGGGCAGCCAGTCGCCAATGGCGTCGGCGAAGCCGGCGACCGTGCCGCTCGGATCGGCGGGGCGCCGCTTCGAGACCGCGTACACCGTGCCGGAGGTGCCGAGGCTCAGCACCGGCGTGCCGGGGCGCAGGCCGAGGCCGAGGGCGGCGGCCGCGTTGTCGCCGGTGCCGGCGGCGACCAGGGTGCCCTTGGAGAACGGCAGGTCGTGACTGTCGCGCACGGTGCCCGCCACCTCGCCGGGACGTACCACGCGGGGCAGCAGTGCGGCGTCGAGGCCCACGCGCGCGAGGATGTCGTCGTCGTACGACTCGGTCGCCGACGCCCACCAGCCGGTGCCGGAGGCGTCGCCGCGGTCGGTCGTGCCGAGGCCGGTGAGGCGCTCGGTGAGGTAGTCGTGGGGGAGGCGCACGGCCTTGGTGGCGCGGACCGCCTCCGGCTCGTTCTCGGCCAGCCAGGCCCACTTGGTGACCGTGAAGGACGGGCCGGGCACACTCCCGACGCGCTCGGCCCAGGCCTTCGGGCCGCCCAGTTCCTCGATCAGACGGCGGGCCTGCGGTGCCGAGCGCACGTCGTTCCACAGCAGCGCCGGTCGTACCGGTTCGCCGTGGCCGTCCAGGGTGACGAGGCCGTGCTGCTGGCCGCCGATCGACACCGCCGCCGCCTCGTGCGCCGCGTCGCCGCACTGGTGCAGCGCGTCGCACAGGGCGTCCCACCACTGGCGTGGATCGCTCTCGCGGCCCGCGCCGGTGGAGACGGTGTGCGCCGCCTGGCCGCTCGCCACGACCTGGCCGGTGGACGCGTCGACGACCAGCGCCTTGGTGGACTGGGTGGACGTGTCCACGCCGACGACGAGCGGACCCTCGGCTGCTGACATCGGGCTCTCCCTATTTTTCCGCGGCTCCGCGGGGACCTGACCTGGTGTTTTCGGGGACGCCCGGGCTGCGGTGCCCGGACCTCACTCCTTCAGGGACATCTTGTCCCTTCCCAGGGAAGCGTGGGCATACTAATTTGTAAACTGCCATGACGAAATAGTCGGAGCAAGCAAGGAGCCGCGGCATGAACTACCAGCCCACCCCCGAGGACAGGTTCACCTTCGGCCTGTGGACCGTCGGCTGGCAGGGAAGGGACCCGTTCGGCGACGCCACCCGCCGAGCCCTCGACCCGGTCGAGACGGTGCAGCACCTGGCCGGGCTCGGCGCCCACGGTGTGACCTTCCACGACGACGACCTGATTCCCTTCGGGTCCTCGGACACCGAGCGCGAGGCGCACATCAAGCGCTTCCGTGAGGCCCTCGACGCGACCGGCATGAAGGTGCCGATGGCGACCACGAACCTCTTCACGCACCCCGTGTTCAAGGACGGCGCTTTCACCGCCAACGACCGCGACGTGCGCCGCTACGCCCTGCGCAAGACGATCCGCAACATCGATCTGGCGGCCGAGCTGGGCGCCGAGACCTATGTGGCCTGGGGCGGCCGGGAGGGCGCCGAGTCCGGGGCCGCCAAGGACGTGCGCGTCGCCCTCGACCGCATGAAGGAGGCCTTCGACCTCCTCGGCGAGTACGTGACCGAGCAGGGCTACGACCTGCGCTTCGCGATCGAGCCCAAGCCGAACGAGCCGCGCGGCGACATCCTGCTGCCCACCGTCGGCCACGCCCTCGCGTTCATCGAGCGCCTGGAGCGCCCGGAGCTGTACGGCGTGAACCCGGAGGTCGGCCACGAGCAGATGGCCGGGCTCAACTTCCCGCACGGCATCGCGCAGGCGCTGTGGGCCGGCAAGCTCTTCCACATCGACCTCAACGGCCAGTCCGGCATCAAGTACGACCAGGACCTGCGCTTCGGCGCGGGTGACCTGCGTGCGGCCTTCTGGCTCGTAGACCTGCTGGAGACCGCAGGCTACTCCGGCCCGAAGCACTTCGACTTCAAGCCGCCACGGACCGAGGACCTCGACGGCGTGTGGTCGTCGGCCGAGGGCTGCATGCGCAACTACCTGATCCTCAAGGAGCGTGCGGCCGCTTTCCGCGCCGACCCGGAGGTCCAGGAGGCCCTGAGCGCCTCACGGCTGGACGAGCTGGCGCAGCCGACGGCCGGGGACGGTCTGAAGGCGCTGCTCGCGGACCGTGCGGCCTTCGAGGAGTTCGACGTCGAGGCGGCCGCAGCGCGCGGGATGGCGTTCGAGCGCCTCGACCAGCTGGCGATGGACCACCTGCTGGGCGCCCGCGGCTGAGGGCACGCGAGCGCGGGCGTGCGCCGCGGACCTTTTCGCGGCGCGCGCGGCGGGGGGCGACCCCCGCGTGGAATGCTCCGGAATCATGCGTTCCACGGCATGACTGAGTATCAACTCCCGTGCGGGGGTCGCGCTCTGCCGGATCCACCGCGACGCTTGGCGGTATGGCCATGCCCCCCGTACCGCCTCAGCCGCCCGGGCCACCGGGCGTCACGCCGCCGTCGGGCGGCGGTTTCGGACCGCCTCCGCAGTCGTACGGTGACTGGGCACCAGGTCCGCCCGACGGCCCACCCGGGCGCAGCGGTCGCCGCGCCCCTCTGTTCGTTCTCCTCGGCTTTCTCGTGGCCGCAGCGGCTGTCGTCGTCGTGGTGATGATGGGCTCGGGAAACGACGACTCGCCCCACGGGAAGTCGTCGCCCGGCAACGGGGCGAGCGCGAGCCGCTCTCCCGGATCGTCACCCGCCTTCCCGACCGAACTGCCCAGCAGCCTGCCCTCACAGCTGCCGAGCGGGCTGCCCAGTGACCTGCCGAGCGGCCTGCCCAGTGACCTGCTGAGCGACCTGCCCAGTGACCTGCTGAGCGACCTGCCCAGCGATCTGGAATCGCTCGTGCCGTCCCTACCGACCGACGCGCTGCCGTAGGCCGCCGGCGTCCTGCCGTGCGACGGCCGACGTGCCGCCGTGAGCGCGGCGGGCGTCTTGCCCCGACGCGGCTCCGGGCCTCGGACGCCGTGCGGCAGCCGCACGTAGGTCCCGGTCGTCTCGCTGCCGCTGTCGACCAGCCGGCCCTGCGCGTCGACCGCACGCGCACGATCAGTGGAAGCCGCCCTCCTGGTGACCCGCATCGCGGGCTACGCGACGCTGCTGCTCACGTCCATGTCCCCGCATCTCCGCCTCGTCCACCCTCTGGTGCGCGACCACTGCCAGGAGTTGGATGTCCCGTATGCGGAGACGGGACTCCTCGACTCCTGCAGGCAGGCGCTGCGCCACATGCACGCGGTGGGGCAGCCGCCCCGGGCGGAGTAGGCACCGGGCGGGTGACCGCCCACGAGGCGGGCGAGCGAACCCGGACCCGCGTGCCCCAGTAGGGGTTCATCTCAGGGGCGTCTCAGGGTCGCGGTTCGGAACCATGCGAAGCACGAAGCCGTTTTTCTGAGCAGAGAGCGGCTGTGGCCGCGGAGGAGGCGACGCATATGTCGAAGAACGCGAAGATCGCCGCAGGGGGTGTGGCGGTCGGGCTGATCCTGCTGATCTGGCTGCCCTGGTGGGCCGCGCTCCTGATAATTTTGGGGGTTCCGGCGGCCGCGTACCTCACGCTCGACCCCTCGCAGCGGCGCAGGCTGCGCCGCGTCACACGCAAGGAGCTCGGCCGCTGACGCACCCCGGCCCCGGCGCGCCACCCCGCGCGCGGCGCACCGGCGTCCGGGGCGACGCAAGGCGGGACCGGAAGGTCGTAGGACCGGCAGGCTGGGGGCCGACAGCCGGCACTGCGAACCCCGCCCCGATCCGCACCAGGAAGGATCCCCGCCGCGATCCGCACCGGGAAGGACCGGGGCGGAACCGCAGCGCCGTCAGCTGGGACGTACGGCCATCTTGTCGAGCGCTTCGAGGAGCGCCGGCAGCTTCGGCCCCCGGCCCACCGGCAGCACCTCACCGGGCTCCTCGTCGAGGAGTACGAAGGCGATGTCGTCGGTCCGGGCCACCAGCGACCAGCCGGGACCGTCCGCGCGCAGGATCCGGGCGTCTCCAGAAGCGAAGGAGGACCGGACACGACCGAGGGGCGGCGGAGTGTCCAGGTACGCGCGCGCCTCGGCGAGCACCCGCTGCACGCTGCTGAGGCCCGCCTTGCCGGCAGGGACCTGGTCCGTGTCCGCCGCGGCCCCGGTGGACCGGCCGCCCGGGCCGGGGAAGTCCGCTTCGTCGATCTGGTCCCGCCACACCGACCACCGCAGCGCGATCTCGTCGGCGCCCATGCGGCGCTGGGCCGGACCCCAGACGCTCGTGTCCGGCGGCGACAGCGGCGCCCCGTCCACCAGCTCGGGGCCGGGATCGTGCGGTGCGGGCACCCCCGGAGCCGCGACGGCGACAGCGAGGGGCCAGCCGGGCAGCGCGGCAACAACCGTGTGCTCCTGCGGCGACAGCTCGTGTTCCATGCCGCAGTCCCAGGACGCGATGGCGACCGCGACCAGCGAGACGTCGTCGATGACCACCGTCCAGCGGGCGCCTTCCCCGTCCTGGCCCAGCACCAGGCCGTACCCGTCGGCCAGCGGTGCCAGACCGAGTGCGGCGCAGGCTTCCGGATAGTCGTCGCCGAGGACGCTCGGGAATTTCGCAGGCGTCAGCAGTGCCGCCGTGAGCACATACAGCGCGTCGTCCGCGGCGGCGACGGTTTCCTCTTCCGTCCCTGCCATCCCAGCCTCCCCATCATTCGTCCAACCGCGCGCACCCTAGTGCGACCGGAAGTCGCTTGTCACGACCGTGCAGCACACCCGGAGCTGCGGTTTCCGGCAGGAAGGGACGAATCGACCATCCGCGCGGCGCGGATTCATACCGCCGGTAGCCCAAGGAGTGCTCGAGCCACCGTACGCGGCGACTCCTCCCGCGCCCGCGCGAGGGCCACGATCGCCCGGCACGCCAGCTCGTTCACCCCGAACGACAGCGCTTCCGGCGACACCCAGCCCGCCGCCTCGTCGATCCGTTCCTGGTCGTCCTCCGCGCAGGCCGCGACATAGGCGGCGGCCGCCTCGAACAGGTTGTGCCCATGAGTGTCCGGGCCGGCGTCCGTCCCGGTGCGCAGCGCGTCGAGGAATCCGGCGACGGACCTGCGGACCCTGGCGAGCATGCTGACCACCTTCCCTCCGCGTTACTGAGATCGCTCATCGTCCATGTCCTGTCACCCACCGTAGAGTTGGAGTTCCGGCGGCAGAAGGGGACGGTGCGGTGAAGCGCTACGAACGGCTCCGGCTGATCAGGGCGATGGACCCGGAGAGGGAGGCCTCGGAGATCTACCGGCTCAGTTCCGCCTACGAGTTCCCGTGGGACTACACCCGGGCCCTGGAACTCGCCCTGTACCGCACCTACGCCGTGCCGGGCATCGGCCGACTGCTCGCCGAGACGGCCGAGCTCACCCGGCGGCCCCAGAAACGCTACGACGACACCGCGCTGCTTCTCGACGCCGTCGTCGAGCACGGCTTCGACAGCGAACAGGGCCGTACGGCGATCCGCCGCATCAACCGGATGCACCGCGCCTACGACATCGCCAACGACGACATGCGGTACGTGCTGTGCACGTTCGTCGTGGTGCCCACGCGCTGGATCGACGCCTACGGGTGGCGTCGACTGTCGCGCCACGAGGTCGTCGCCTCCGCCGTCCACCACCGCACCCTGGGACGCCACCTGGGCATCAGGGACATCCCCGCCACCTACGAGGAGTTCGAGGCATGCCTCGACGCCTACGAGGAGGCTCATTTCGGCTGGGACGCGGAAGCACGGCGCGTCGCGGACGCCACGCTCTCCCTGATGGCCTCCTGGTACCCGAGCCCCCTGGCGCCGCTGCTGCGCGCCTCGACCCTCGCCCTGCTCGACGAGCCGCTCCTGCGGGCCTTCCGTTATCGGCCGCGGAGCGCCGTCACCCGCACCCTCGTGCGCCGCGCCGTACGGCTGCGGGGGCGCGCCGTACGCCTGCTGCCGCCGCGCCGGGCACCGCATCACGCCCGGCAGAACCGGCAGATCAGGTGCTACCCCGACGGCTACCGGCTGGACGAGCTGGGCACCCGTCCCACCCCCGGCCTGCGGGGCTGCCCCGTGCGCCACCTGGACGGACCGGCCGTCGACTGAGCTCCGGACCCGGGGCCGGTCCGGCGGTTCAGGTCGCGCGGGTGGCCAGTGCGAGGAACCGGGCGTCCTCGTCGACGTACGAGGTCATGTGCCACCCCGAAGCGGTCAGCAGCGGACGGAGGTTCGGCTCGGCGCGCAGATCGTCCGGGGTGAGCTGCCGGCCCTGGCGTGCCGCGAGCGCAGCCCTGCCGATCGGGTGGAACAGGGCCAGGGTGCCGCCCGGCCGCACCACACGGGCCAGTTCCCGCAGGTTGTCCACCGGGTGCGGCAGATGGGAGACGAGGCCCGCGCCGAACACCGCGTGCAGCGACCGCGACCGCAGCGGAAGGGCGGTGACGTCGGCGAGCAGCAGTTGTCCCTCCCCGCCGCGGCCGGCCTCGGCGGCGGCCCGCAGCATGGCGGGGGTCAGATCGGCGCCGACGACCACTCCGGAGGGCCCCACAGCGGAGCGCAGGGGCGGCAGGGCGCGTCCGGTGCCGCAGCCCGCGTCGAGGACCCGGTCGCCCGCCCGCAGCCCGAGGGCGCCGACCGCGGCCGCGTAGGCGGGGCCGTCGTCGGGGAACCGGCTGTCCCAGTCGGCGGCCCGGGCGGAGAAGAACTCCTGGACGTGTGTGTGGTCGTCGCTCATGCTCCGCATGATTCCTCACCGACAGGGATGACGCCTCGGCGCACACGTTCGAGCGTGCGGCGATCGTTCAGGCGTACAGCTGTGTCATGTTGCAACACCTTTCGAAATGCGCCCCCTTCATGCGCCCCTGACCCCGCTAGCGTCCCGGGGTCATGGGACACCTGGACCACGCCTCCTTCGGCTGGCTGACCCCCGTGCTGTCGTACGTGATGGCCTGCGTCGGCGCCGCACTGGGGCTGCGCTGCACCGTCCGCGCGCTCGGCGCCACCGGGCGCTCGCGCCGCAACTGGCTCGTCACCGCGGCCTCGGCGATCGGCACCGGCATCTGGACCATGCACTTCGTGGCCATGCTGGGGTTCGGCGTCACCGGCACGGACATCCGTTACGACGTGCCGCTCACCATCGTGAGCCTGCTCGTCGCCGTGATCGTCGTGTGTGCCGGCGTCTTCGCCGTCGGCTACGGCAAGGACCGCGCCCGCGCGCTCTTCCTCGGCGGACTCACCACCGGCCTCGGCGTCGCCAGCATGCACTACCTGGGCATGGCGGCGGTGCGACTGCACGGCGCCGTCAGCTACGACCCCGTCCTGGTCGCACTGTCCGTCGTCATCGCCGTCGTCGCGGCGACCGCGGCCCTCTGGGCGGCCCTCAACATCAGGTCGCCCGTCGCCGTCACCATCGCCTCGCTGATCATGGGCGCGGCGGTGACGAGCATGCACTACACCGGGATGTTCGCGGTGGCCGTGCGCGTCACGCCCTCCGGCGCACCCCTGCCCGGGGCCACCGCGATGCAGTTCATCTTCCCGCTCGCGGTCGGCCTCGGTTCGTATCTGTTCCTGACGTCGGCCTTCGTCGCACTCTCGCCGACCTCGCGCGAGCGCGCGGCGTCCGCGTCGGCCCAGCAGTCCGTCCACGGCGCCGTTTCGCAGGGTGCGACGAACGCGTGACGGCTCCGACGGCACGTCCCCGACCCACTTCCGAGCGAGGAGGCCATGCGTACACCGCGTAGGACCCCCACAGCAGGCGGCCAGACACCGTCGTCGCCACCGGTGCGCGGCCGCCGCGCGCACGCCGGACCACCGGCCGACGAAATGCCGGACGACCCCCTGGACGCGTCGCCCGACGACATACCCGCGCGCGTGGGGCACTGGCGGATACGGCCGCGTACCGTCCGAGCCAAGATCGTCTGTCTGCTGATGGTGCCGGTCGTCTCGCTGCTGGCCCTGTGGGCGTTCGCCACCGTCAGCACGGCCCAGGACGTGTCCCGGCTGCGTCAGTTGCAGCGTGTGGACGCCGAGATCCGCTCGCCCGTCGCGCACACCGTGGCCGCCCTCCAGGCCGAGCGCGAGGCCGCGGTACGCCGTGCCACCGACCCCTCAGCCGTCCGCGGCGAGGACCTCAGAAGGCTGGCGCGCGACACCGACCGGGCGGTGGCGGGACTGCGGCTCGGCGACGACACCACCATCGCCGACGGCGGCGAGGCACCCGCCGGGGTGGCCCGGCGCCTGGAGGCTTTCGTCACCGGAGCCGAGCGACTGGGCCCGCTGCGCGCCGCGGTGCTGCAGCGCCGCGTGGGATGGCGTGAGACCTACGGGCGGTACACGACGGCGATCGCGTCCGCCTTCGGGGTGGGTGGCGCCCTCACTGGTATCCAGGACGCCGAACTCGGGTCCGACGCGCGCGTGCTGCTGGAGTTCTCCCGCGCGGGCGAGGCACTGGCCCAGGAGAACGCCGTGCTGTCGGGCGCGCGACTGACCGGGGGTCTCTCCGGCGAGCGGCTGCGGCTGTTCACCGGCGCCGTCGACACGCGCCGCGCCTTCACCGAGGCCGCCGTCGCCGACCTGCGCGGCCCCGAACGGACAGCCTGGCAGACGCTCGCCGTGGGCGACGCCTACACGGCCGTGACCACGTCGGAGGACAGGGTCCTCGCCGGAACCCCGGGCACGCGTGCCCTCGCGGCGGCACCAGAGGCCGCCTGGAACAGCGCTCACGCAGCCGTGCGGGACGGCATGCGGACCATCGAGGCGGACGCGGGCAGCGGGGTCGCCGACCGGGCCGACCCGTTCACCCGGGGTCTGCTCACCCCGGCGGGCGCCGCGGTCTTCTTCGGCCTCCTCGCCGTCGCGGCGTCTCTCGTCATCTCGGTGCGCATCGGCCGGGGTCTGGTCATCGAACTGGTCGCCCTGCGCGACAGCGCGCTGGAGATCGCCCGGCGCAAGCTCCCCGAAGCCATGGGGAGACTGCGCGCGGGTGAGGAGATCGACGTAAGGGCGGAGGCCCCGCCCGGGCCGCCCGCGGAGGACGAGGCCGGGCAGGTCGCCGAGGCCCTGGGCACCGTGCACCGCGCCGCGCTGCGGGCGGCGGTCGAGCGCGCCGAACTCGCCGGCGGCATCTCCGGGGTCTTCGTCAACCTCGCGCGGCGCAGCCAGATCCTCGTGCACCGCCAACTGGGCCTGCTCGACAGCATGGAACGTCGCTCCGACGACCCGAACGAGCTCAGTGACCTGTTCCGGCTCGACCACCTCACCACGCGGATGCGGCGCCACGCGGAAAGCCTGATCATCCTCTCCGGAGCGGCCCCCGGTCGGGCCTGGCGCGTGCCGGTCTCCCTGACCGACGTCGTGCGCGCCGCGGTTTCCGAAGTCGAGGACTACGCGCGCGTGGAGGTACGGCAACTGCCCGACGCGTCCGTCCTCGGCGCCGCCGTCGCCGACCTCACCCACCTCCTGGCCGAGATCATCGAGAACGCGGCACAGTTCTCCCCGCCCCACACCCGGGTGCGCGTCACCGGCGAGCCCGTCGGCAACGGCTACGCCGTCGAGGTGGAGGACCGGGGCCTGGGCATGGGCAAGGAGACCCTCGCCGACGCCAACCGGCGCATCGAGCAGTCCGAGGCACTCGACCTCTTCGACAGCGACCGGCTCGGCCTGTTCGTGGTCAGCAGGCTCGCGGCCCGGCACGGCATCAAAGTGCACCTGCGCACCTCTCCCTACGGCGGCACCACAGCCGTCGTCCTGCTGCCCACCGCGCTGCTGCACGCCGGCCCCCCGGAGCGTTCCACCCGCCGGACGGCCGACGCGGAGCGGTTCGCGGACCACGACCACGCGCGCGTGCCACGCGCGGAACGGGTGCACGAGCCCGTCCCTGCGTCCGCCGGCCGGCCCGCGCTGGTGGCACCCGCGGCCGCCGCGGCCAGGACCACCGGCGACACCCCACCTCCCGGAGTCACCACCTTGCGACTGCATCGCCCGCCGGACGACGCCGGCGAACCCCGGGAGTCCGAGGACCTCCCGCGCCGGGTCCGGCAGGCCAGCCTGGCTCCCCAGCTGCGGAAGCGGCGCGCGGAGGAACCGGCCGACGCAACCCCCTCGCGCGGTGACGACGCGCGTACCCCGGAACTGGTGAGGGACCGCATGACGGCGTACCGCGACGGCTGGACGCGTGGCGGCGGAAGACGGCCTGGCCGCGCCGCCGCCCCGGACTTCCCGGCCGGCACAGACAGCAGTGAAGGAGATCGCGAGTGATCCAGGACCCGAGCATGAGAGCCGCGCAGCCGTCCGGCGAACTGGACTGGCTGCTGGACGACCTCGTGCTGCGCGTACGGGAGGTACGGCACGCCGTGGTGCTGTCCAATGACGGACTGGCCGTGGGCGCCTCGACCGACCTCGAACGCGAGGACGCGGAACATCTCGCCGCGGTGGCCTCCGGCTTCCACAGTCTGGCCAAGGGCGCCGGGCGCCACTTCGGTGCGGGCGGTGTGCGCCAGACCATGGTGGAGATGGACGACGGTTTCCTCTTCGTGGCCGCCGCCGGCGACGGCTCCTGCCTCGCCGTCCTCACCGCTGTGACCGCCGACATCGGTCTGGTCGCCTACGAGATGGCGCGGCTGGTCAAACGCGTGGGTGAGCACCTGTACACCGCGCCGCGGATCGGCGCGCGGCCGCCCGCCGCCGGCTGACGCGGAAGGCGGTCCGCAGACATGACCGAGGGCATGAGCAACGTGCCGCGCGAGCCGGGCAGTCAGTGGTACGACAACGAGGCCGGCCCCTTGGTCCGTCCGTACGCGATGACGGGCGGCCGTACCCAACCCGGCCCCTCGGGGGCGCGGTTCGACCTGATCGCCCTCGTCACACTGGACGCGGGCGGAAGCGGGGAGGACACCGCGCTCGGGCCCGAGCACCGGGCTCTGCTCGACCTGTGCCGCACGGAGACGCAGTCCGTCGCGGAACTCGCCGCCGGCGCGGACCTGCCCGTCGGCGTGGTCCGGGTGCTCCTCGGCGACCTGCTGGAAGGCGGCCGCGTCACCGTGAGCCGCCCGGTGCCCCCCGCACAACTGCCCGACGAACGGATTCTGCGTGAGGTGATCGAAGGGCTACGGGCCCTGTAGATGCACGTTCACGACCACCCCGGCCCGTTTGGCGCCGAGTCGCGCACCCGCCGGGAAACACAAGGGATACGACTCGGTCACATCGGGCAATTTGCGGTCGTACTCACCGCGGGCGGGGCGCAGTTGTCATGATGCTGACTTCGCGTACACACAGCCGGGCCGCGCGCGGACGTTCCGCCGGTGCGCGGCCCCGTACGGACGTCGACCGTTGCCGGCACTCCCGAGAGAAGTGATCGATGGTCTCCGAGCACTCCGAGCACTCCGAGCACTCCGACGCCGCGGACGGCGACACGGCCGCCCTGGCACTGAAGATCCTCGTCGCCGGTGGATTCGGCGTGGGCAAGACCACCCTGGTGGGCGCCGTCAGTGAGATCAGGCCGCTGCGCACCGAGGAACTGCTGAGCGAGGCGGGCCAGTTGGTGGACGACACCGACGGCGTGGACCAGAAGGTCACCACGACCGTCGCGATGGACTTCGGCCGCATCACCATCCGCTCCGGCCTCTCCCTCTACCTCTTCGGTACGCCCGGGCAGGACCGGTTCTGGTTCCTGTGGGACGAGTTGTCGCAGGGCGCCCTCGGCGCCGTGGTCCTCGCCGACACCCGTCGCCTGGAGGACTGCTTCCCCGCGGTGGACTACTTCGAGCACCGGCGCATTCCGTTCGTGGTGGCCGTCAACTGCTTCACGGGCGCCCGGTCCTACGGCTCCCAGGACGTGTCGAAGGCCCTCGACCTCGACCGGGGAACGCCCGTGGTCCTGTGTGACGCCCGTGACCGCGACTCGGGCAAGGAGGTCCTGATCCGCCTGGTCGAGTACGCCGGACGGATGCACACCGCCCGGCTGCTCGACTCGGTCGGCTGACCGGGTGAACCCCGGGTGCTCGGCCCCCTTCGGGGTGGCCTCGTCGTCTTCCACGACAGGGCGCGATCCGGCCGTCGCAGGCCGGATCGCGCCCTTTCCCGGTGACCCCGGAAGTGCTGAACTCCGCTTCGTTGCCGTCGAGTAGCCACCGGATCGGCGCCATCGAGGGGCTCCCACCAGCCCGAACGATCGCCGGGCTCCCGATGCCGGTGCGATGCGGCGAATGAGCCCGCCTCTCCCTCCTCGGTCATCTTCCGTGCCGTGCGCCCGTCCTCCTTGCCCGGTGGCCAGTCGTGGGGAAGGCTGGCCGCACATCCTCCGGCCGGGAGGAGTCGTCACACGGGGAGACGGGATCATGGCGCAGAGCCAA
Source organism: Streptomyces sp. NPDC043878 (assembly GCF_056435735.1). Classification (NCBI taxonomy): domain Bacteria; kingdom Bacillati; phylum Actinomycetota; class Actinomycetes; order Kitasatosporales; family Streptomycetaceae; genus Streptomyces; species Streptomyces sp. NPDC043878. The sequence goes on along the minus strand of NZ_JBWKDW010000004.1, from coordinate 213,207 downwards.
GGACTTGGCTGGTTGCTGGACGACCTGACAGAGCGCGTCGAACACGTACGGCACGCCCTGGTGCTGTCCAACGACGGGCTGGTGGCGGGCTCGAGCACGGGGCTGCGCCGCGAGGACGCGGAACACCTCGCCGCCGTCTCCTCCGGCCTGCACAGCCTCGCCAAGGGCTCGGGACGCCACTTCGGCGCGGGCCGCGTACGGCAGACGATGATCGAGTTCGACGACGCGGTGCTGTTCGTGACCGCGGCGGGAACCGGCAGCTGCCTGTGCGTGCTCAGTGGCGCGGAGGCAGACATCGGCCAGATCGGCTACGAGATGACACTGCTCGTCAACCGCGTCGGCGAGCACCTCGCAGTGGACGCGCGGCATCCAGAGCGCAGCTCGACGAACGACCTCTGACCTGCAGTTATTCTTGTCTCCGGGGAGTTATCCACAGGCCGCCACACGATTCGCCGAACCGGCTACGGTTTTTCCGAGGCGGGCGCACACGGCGCCGGCCACCCACACTCCACGGGGGAGACGACCATGTCCGGTAGCGCCGTCACGCATGCAGACATCACCACGCACGAAGCAAGCGTCTCGCACGAAGCAAGCGTCCCGCACGAAGGCAGTGCCACAGCCGGGGCGCGCGGCGGCACCCTCACCCCGGGGCGAGCGGCTCGTGAACTGGCCCTCAAGCGAACCGAGTTCGACGTAGCCGTGCACCTCGGACGCATCCGGACCGTCCCGGACGACGGAGGTGGGGGCCGGCGCGTGGCCAGGGGCGAGATCGACCGGCTGCGGGCCGAGGAGGGCTTCCCCGAGGCGCTGCGCAGGTCCGTCGAGGCCGTGGGCACGGCCGAGGGGGCCGCCTTGATGCAGGTGAGCATCCCCAGGTTCACGCGCCTCGCACGCCTGGGGCTGATCGTGCCCGTGCACTTCTACCTCAACCGGTACCGAGCCGTCGTCTGGCTCTACCCGGCCGAGGAACTGCGACGGTTCGCGACCGACGAGAAGAACGCCCCGCTGCTCACCGGGCGCATCCCCGAAGGCCTCCGGGACCAACTCGAGGCGGGCCTCGACCTGCGCCCCCGCAACTGGCGCGGCCGCCACCTGGGCCTGAGTCTCCGCCGCACCGACGAACCCTGGGCGCGGGCCGCGGTCGTCGCCTCCCTGCTCGACCCGGCGGAGGTCGCGGAGATCGTCGAGGACCCCGGCGAACGGTCCCGGCTCGACCGGTTGCGGCCGACACCGCCGGCGCACGGGTCACCGGGCTCGCCCGCCGCGTCCGTCGCCGACCAGATCATGACGGCGGACGACCCGGACGAGATCGCGTGGCTACGGGCCGATCTCACCAGCGCACTGGAGGAGGCACGCGAGTGGCGGCCCGCGCCACATCCCGCACCAGACCCAGGCATCCCGGCGCGGACGCCTGCCGCGCCCGCGGGGGAGCGACGCAAACCGTCACCGCAGCCGAGGCTGAATGCGCAGCCGAAGCCGAAGCCGAAGCCCAAGCCGCAGTCACAGGTGAAGCGGCGGCCGGTGGGCCTGCTGGAGCGGCTTCGTCGCGGCAGCCGACGTGAGGCGGTGGCCCGCTGAGCCGGGCTCGTCCAGGAAGCCCGTGACCTACAGCGCCCGGAACAGCCCTTCCTGGACGACGGACACGAGCAGGCGGCCCTCGGTGTCGTAGATCCGCCCGCGGGCCAGGCCCCGTCCGCCTGTCGCGATCGGCGACTCCTGGTCGTACAGGAACCACTCGTCCGCGCGGAACGGCCGGTGGAACCACATGGCGTGGTCCAGCGAGGCCATGTCGAAACCGCGCGGCCCCCACAGCGGTTCGACCGGGATACGGACCGCGTCCAGCAGCGTCATGTCACTGGCGTAGGTCAACGCGCAGGTGTGCACGAGCGGGTCGTCGCCCAGCGGTCCGACCGCGCGCATCCACACGGCGCTGCGCGGCTCGGCGTCCTTGACCTCGTCGACGGTCCAGCGCAGCCGGTCGACGTAGCGGATGTCGAAGGGCTGGCGGCGGGCCATGCGCTCCAGCTGCTCCGGGAGCGCACCCAGGTGCTCCCGGATCTCGTCGGTGACCGTCGGCAGGGACTCGGGGTCCGGGACCTTCCGGGCCGGCGGCAACTGGTGCTCGAAACTCCCCTGCTCAGGCTTGTGGAAGGAGGCGGTGAGATTGAAGATCGTGCGGCCCTGCTGCACGGCGGTGACCCGGCGCGTGGTGAACGACCGGCCGTCCCGTACACGCTCCACCTGGTACACGATCGGCACCCCCGGGCGGCCCGGGCGGAGGAAGTACGCGTGCAGTGAGTGCACCGGTCGGTCGCCCTCGGTGGTGCGGCCGGCGGCCACCAGTGCCTGGCCCGCCACCTGCCCCCCGAAGACCCGCTGGATGGACTCCTGCGGGCTCGGACCGCGGAAGATGTTGACCTCGATCTGCTCGAGGTCGAGCAGGTCGACAAGCCTCTCGGCCGGGTTCGTCATGGGTGCGCTTCTCCTGTGCTCACAGCTGGCCGACATCGGTGATGCGGACGATCGCACGGCCCTCGGCGTCGGAGGCCGTGAGGTCCACCTCCGCGCTGATACCCCAGTCGTGGTCGCCGTTCGGGTCGGCGAAGACCTGGCGAACGCGCCACAGACTGTTCTGCGGCTCCTCCTCGATCAGGAGCAGCTTGGGGCCGCGGGCGTCGGGACCGGTGCCGAGGTCGTCGTACTCGTCCCAGTATCTGTCCATGGCCTCGCCCCAGGCGTCGGCGTCCCAGCCGGACTCGGCGTCCAGCTCGCCGAGCTGTCCGACCTGGTCGAGGGCGGCGAGCTCCACGCGCCGGAACATGGCGTTGCGCACGAGGACCCGGAAGGCACGCGCGTTGGCGGTGACCGGCTTGACCTGGTCGGCCTTCTCCTGGGCCTCCTCCGCCGTCATCACCTCGGGGTTGGCGAGCTGCTCCCACTCGTCCAGCAGGCTGGAGTCGACCTGGCGCACCGTCTCGCCGAGCCACTCGATCAGATCCTGCAGGTCCTCGGACTTGATGTCGTCGGGGACGGTGTGGTCGAGGGCCTTGTAGGCGCCGGCCAGGTACCGCAGCACGATGCCCTCGGTGCGGGCCAGCTCGTAGACGGAGACCAACTCGGTGAAGGTGAGCGCCCGTTCGTACATGTCACGGACGACGGACTTCGGGGACAGCGGATGGTCGCCGACCCAGGGGTGGCTCTTGCGGTAGGTGTCGTACGCGTGGAAGAGGAGCTCTTCCATGGGTTTGGGGTAGGTGACGTCCTGGAGGCGCTCCATGCGCTCCTCGTACTCGACGCCGTCCGCCTTCATCGCGGCCACGGCCTCGCCCCGCGCCTTGTTCTGCTGGGCGGCGAGGATCTGCCGGGGGTCGTCCAGCGTCGACTCCACGACGGAGACCATGTCCAGCGCGTAGGACGGCGATTCGGGGTCGAGGAGTTCGAACGCGGCCAGTGCGAAGGTGGACAGCGGCTGGTTCAGCGCGAAGTCCTGCTGGAGGTCGACCGTCAGGCGGACGATACGGCCCTCGGCGTCCGGCTCGTCCAGCTTCTCCACGATGCCGCCGTCCAGCAGCGAGCGGTAGATGGCGATCGCGCGCCGGATGTGCCGCAGTTGCGCCTTGCGCGGCTCGTGGTTGTCCTCCATGAGGTGCCGCATCGCGTCGAAGGCGTTGCCGGGGCGGGCGATCACCGACAGCAGCATGGTGTGCGTCACCCGGAAGCGGGAGGTCAGCGGTTCCGGGTCGGAGCCGATGAGCTTCTCGAAGGTGCTGTCCGTCCAGCCGACGAAGCCCTCCGGCGCCTTCTTGCGGACGACCTTCCGGCGCTTCTTCGGGTCGTCGCCCGCCTTCGCGAGCGACTTCTCGTTCTCGATGACGTGCTCGGGGGCCTGGGCGACGACGAAGCCCGCCGTGTCGAAGCCGGCCCGTCCCGCCCGGCCCGCGATCTGGTGGAACTCCCGGGCCCGCAGCGTCCGTACCCGGTTGCCGTCGTACTTGGTCAGGGCCGTGAACAGGACGGTGCGGATGGGGACGTTGACTCCCACACCCAGCGTGTCCGTGCCGCAGATGACCTTCAGCAGCCCGGCCTGCGCGAGCTTCTCCACCAGGCGCCGGTACTTCGGCAGCATGCCGGCGTGGTGGACGCCGATGCCGTGCCGCACGTAGCGGGAGAGGTTGCTGCCGAACTTGGTGGTGAAGCGGAAGTTGCCGATCAGGTCGGCGATCTTGTCCTTCTCCTCGCGCGTGCACATGTTGATGCTCATCAGCGCCTGCGCCCGCTCCACGGCCTGCGCCTGCGTGAAGTGCACGATGTACACGGGAGCCTGCCGGGTCTCCAGCAGCTCGGTCAGCGTCTCCGTGAGCGGAGAGAGCCGGTATTCGTAGGACAGCGGGACGGGACGGGTCGCCGAGCGGACCACCGACGTCGGGCGGCCGGTGCGCCGGGTGAGGTCCTCCTCGAACATCGAGACGTCGCCGAGCGTGGCCGACATCAGGATGAACTGGGCCTGGGGCAGCTCCAGGATCGGGATCTGCCAGGCCCAGCCGCGGTCCGCCTCCGCGTAGAAGTGGAACTCGTCCATGACGACCTGGCCCACGTCCGCGTGCTTGCCGTCGCGCAGCGCGATCGAGGCGAGGACCTCGGCGGTGCAGCAGATGACGGGCGCGTCCGCGTTGACCGACGCGTCGCCGGTCAGCATGCCGACGTTCTCGGTGCCGAAGATCTTGCACAGCTCGAAGAACTTCTCCGAGACGAGTGCCTTGATCGGCGCCGTGTAGAAGGTGACCTCGTCCCGGGCCAGCGCCGCGAAGTGGGCGCCTGCCGCGATCATGCTCTTGCCGGAGCCGGTGGGTGTCGACACGATCACGTTCGCACCGGACACCACGTCGATCAGCGCCTCCTCCTGGTGGGAGTAGAGCGTCAGACCGCGCTCCCGAGCCCACGACTCGAAGGCTTCGTAGAGGGCATCGGGGTCGGCGGTCGGCGGCAGTTGATCGATGAGGGTCACGGACCCATCTTGCCTGCCCTCCTGCCCAATGGGGGAATCGGATGCTCGTCCGAAGATCGCGAACGCTACGCTGTGTCGCCGACGGAGCGTCAGCGCACCCGGTCAACTGGACAGCGGCACACGAGGAATGGGGCGGCGAACCGCGATGATGGGACCAGCACACTCACTGTCGGGCGCCGCGGCCTGGCTGGGCGTCGGTGCGGCGGCCGCCGCCGCGGGGCACACCATGCCCTGGCCGGTCCTTCTGATCGGCGCTCTGATCTGCGCCGGAGCCGCTCTGGCCCCGGACCTCGACCACAAGGCGGCCACCATCTCCCGGGCCTTCGGGCCGCTGTCCCGGGGATTGTGCGGGGTCGTCGACAAGCTCTCCTATGCCGTCTACAAGAGCACCAGGAAGCAGGGCGACCCCCGTCGCTCGGGTGGTCACCGTACGCTCACGCACACCTGGCTGTGGGCCGTGCTGATCGGCGCGGGCACCTCGGTCGCGGCGATCACCGGCGGCCGCTGGGCGGTGCTGGCGATCCTCTTCGTGCACTTGGTGCTGGCCATCGAGGGCCTGCTGTGGCGGGCGGCGCGCGGTTCCAGCAGCGACGTCCTGGTCTGGCTGCTGGCCGCGACCAGCGCGTGGATCCTCGCGGGTGTCCTGGACAAGCCGGGCAACGGCTCGCAGTGGCTGTTCACGGAGCCGGACCAGGCCTATCTGTGGCTGGGACTGCCGGTCGTCCTCGGCGCGCTGGTGCACGACATCGGGGACGCGCTCACCGTCTCCGGCTGCCCGGTTCTGTGGCCGATCCCGGTGGGCCGCAAGCGCTGGTACCCGATCGGGCCGCCCAGGGTCATGCGGTTCCGGGCGGGCAGCTGGGTGGAGCTCAAGGTGCTGATGCCCGTGTTCATGCTGCTCGGGGGCGTGGGCTGTGCGGCGGCCCTGAACTTCATCTGAGGGTCCGGGCTCCCTCAGGCCGGGCCGTCCTGGCCGGAGCCCTGTCCCGTACCGCTGCCGTACCTGCGCTCGAACTGGGCGATGCGGCCCTCCGTGTCCACCGTCCGTGCCTTGCCGGTGTAGAAGGGGTGGCTCTCCGAGGAGATCTCCACGTCCACGACGGGGTATGTCTCGCCGTCGTCCCATTCGATGGTCCGGTCGCTGCTCGCGGTGGACCGGGTGAGGAAGGCGTAGCCGGCGGCGCGGTCGCGGAAGACGACCGGGTGGTAGTCGGGCTGCTTGTCCTGCTGCATGAGTGCTCCTTGTACGGCGGGTACGGCCTCGGTGGGGCGGGCGGCTCACGGCGGGCGAAGGGGTCAGCCGGACAGGGAGTCCTCGTCCACGATGTGCATCGCGGCCTCCTCCGCCGACGCGGCCGCACCGTCGATGCCCACGTCGGTGGCGACCAGCGCGCTCTCTTCGTCCTCGTGGGCTCCTTCGTTGGGTGCCACGAGCCGGCCGGAGCGGCGTGCGCCGACCTCGTTGTCCAGGAGTTCCCCGTCGGTGCCGTCCGAGTCACCGATTCCGTCGCCGTCGTATCCCGGGAGGTCCGGCAGCTCCTCGGCCAGGCGCTGGTCCAGCGTCTCGCCATGCAGGCGCTCCGCGGCCGTCACGTCCGTGCGCTCGACCGCCCACGGTCTTTCCGGAGGGGACCAGCCGCGGTCGAGGGGATCGTCCACCCCGTCGTTGTCGAGGGTGTCCTCCGCGTCGAGCAGCCCGGCGTCGTCCTGGATCTCGGATCCGTCGGGTTGGTAGACGTCGTCTCCCCATCCGTCGGCGCTGTTCACGGATACCTCCAGGTGGTGGGGACGAGCCCGTTCGCCTCACGGTCGGCGGGGGGTCGCAGGCCGTCGGGGCACTCGCCGCGCCCGTCTGCGGACCACAAGGTTCGCGGGCGCTCCCCGAGCCGGTGCCGTTGCCCAGCCTTCCATCCCACGTCGCACCCGCGCAACGGCACGGACCCGGGACGGGGGCCGGACGTTCCCGGTCCGGCCCGGGAACGAGGCAACGGCGCAGGTCCGGGCCGGGACCGGCGCGGGGTGCGACCGGCCGGGTCGATCGGTCGCACCGCCCCGACACCGCCCCCTCCGGGAGACCGGCCGCGGCAGGCACGACGCTCAGCCGTGCCAGGACCGCCACAGCGCCGCGTACGCGCCGTCCGCGGAGACCAGCTCGTCGTGGCTGCCCAGCTCGCTGATCCGGCCCTCCTCGACGACGGCGATGACGTCCGCGTCGTGGGCGGTGTGCAGCCGGTGGGCGATCGCGACCACGGTGCGGCCCTCGAGGACCCGGGCCAGGGACCGTTCCAGGTGGCGTGCCGCGCGCGGGTCCAGCAGGGAGGTCGCCTCGTCCAGGACCAGTGTGTGCGGGTCGGCCAGGACCAGCCGGGCCAACGCGATCTGCTGCGCCTGGGCCGGGGTGAGCACCAGCCCGCCCGAGCCGACCTCGGTGTCCAGTCCGGCGACGAGGGCGCGCGCCCACCCGTCGGCGTCCACCGCGCCGAGAGCGGCCCACAGCTCGGCGTCGACCGCGTCGCCGGGGTCCTGCCCGGGCGCGGGCAGCCGGGCGTGGGGGAGCGCGAGCAGGAGGTTGTCACGCAGGGAGCCGACGAAGACGTGGTGCTCCTGGTTGACGAGGGCGACGTGTTCGCGGACGCGTTCGGCGGGCATCCGGGACAGTTCGGCGCCGCCGAGGGTGATCCGGCCGTCCCGGGGCGCGTAGATCCCGGCGAGCAGCCTGCCGAGGGTGGACTTGCCCGCCCCCGAGGGGCCGACCAGGGCCAGCCGGGTACCGGGTGCGACCTCCAGGGACACCTTGCGCAGCACGTCGACGCCCTCGACGTAACCGAAGTGCACCCGGTCCGCGTGCACGTCCCGTCCGTCGGGCGCCAGGGTGTCCTCTCCGGCGTCCGGCTCGATGTCGCGGACGCCGACCAGTCGGGCCAGCGACACCTGGGCCACCTGGAGCTCGTCGTACCAGCGCAGGATCAGGCCGACCGGGTCGATGAGCATCTGGGCGATCAGCGCGCCCGTCGTCAGCTGGCCGACCCCGAGCCAGCCGTGCAGCACGAGGACGCCGCCGACCATGAGGACCGAGGCGAGGACCGTCACATGGGTCACGTTGATGACCGGGAAGAGCACCGAGCGCAGCCACAGCGTGTAGCGCTCCCACGCGGTCCACTCCCGCACTCGCCGGTCCGACAGCGCGATGCGGCGGGCGCCGAGTCGGTGCGCCTCGACGGTGCGCCCCGCGTCCACGGTCTCCGCGAGGGCCGCGGCCACGGCGGCGTATCCGGCGGCTTCGGCCCGGTAGGCGGACGGTGCCCGGCGGAAGTACCAGCGGCAGCCGATCACCAGCAGGGGCAGGGCCAGCAGCACCGCGCCGGCCAGCGGCGGCGCGGTGACGACCAGGCCGCCCAGGAGCAGGGCCACCCACACCACGCTGATGGCGAGTTGGGGCACGGCCTCGCGCATGGCGTTGCCGAGGCGGTCGATGTCCGTCGTGATCCGGGACAGGAGGTCGCCCGTCCCGGCCCGCTCCAGGACCCCCGGGGGCAGGCCGACCGACCGTACGAGGAAGTCCTCGCGCAGGTCGGCCAGCATCCGTTCGCCGAGGGTCGCTCCGCGCAGACGTACCTCCCGTACGAACACCGCCTGGATGCCGAGGGCGAGTACGAACAGGGTGGTGGTGAGCCCGAGACGGAGTTCCGGGGCCCGGTCCGACACGCGCTCCACGAGCCCGCCCAGCAGGTAGGGACCCGCCATCGAGGCGATCACGGAGACGGTGTTGACGGTGATCAGGAGGAGGAAGGCGCGGCGGTGCCGCCTGAACAGCTCGACCACGTAGGCGCGTACGGTCGCGGCCGCTCCGACGGGCAGGGTGTTCGCCGTCGTCGGGGCCGCCGGGTCGTACGCCGGTGGCGCCATGCCGATCATGCCTTCTCCTCGATCTCTTCCAGTTCGCCGGTCCGGCGCACTCCGTCCAGTCCGTCCATCCCGCCGAGACTGTCCCTGACGTTCCTGTCGTCGCGGTCGTCGCGGTCGTCGCGGTCGTCGAGGTCATCCATGGCGTCCAGGTCTTCGAGGTCGTCCAGATCCTGGAGGTCGTCGAGGACGTCGTGCAGCGGTGTCCCGGTGCCGACGGGTGTGGCGGGGCCGGCTTCCTCGTCGGTCTCGCGGGTCACCACCGCCCGGTACCGGGGCTCGTCGCGCACCAGGTCGCGATGCGTGCCCACCGCTGTGACCTCGCCGTCGTGGACGAGGACGACCCGGTCGGCGCGGTCCAGCAGCAGCGGTGAGGAAGTGAGGACCACGGTGGTGCGTCCCGCCCGCAGTTCCTTCACGCCCTCGGCGATCCGGGCCTCCGTGTGCGAGTCGACGGCGGAGGTCGGCTCGTCCAGGACGAGGACGTCGGGGTCGGTGAACAGGGAGCGGGCCAGGGCGAGCCGCTGCCGCTGTCCGCCGGACAGGGAGCGGCCGCGCTCGGTGATCCGGGCGTCCAGCGGGTCCTCGGCCTTCAGCGATCCCTGCACGAGCGCCGCCAGGACGTCCGCGCACTGTGCCGCCGCCAGCGCCGACCGCGCCTCGACGTCACCCGAGGCGGGCACGTCCAGCAGGTCCCGCAGCGAGCCGGAGAGCAGCACCGGGTCCTTGTCCTGGACGAGAACGGCCGCACGCGCGGAGTCGAGCGGCAACTCGTCCAGCGGGACACCGCCCAGCAGGACCGGTGTGCCCCGCTCCGGGGGGTGCCCGCCGAGCCGCTCGGCCAGCCGGCCCGCCGCGTCGGGGTCGCCGCACACCACGGCGGTGAACTGTCCGGCGGGGGCCAGCAGACCGGTGCCGGGGTCGTACAGATCTCCTGAGGGCAGGCCGGCCGTGCGCGACCCGCCGGTGTCCGTGACCCGCTCCAGCGCGAGCACTCCCGCGGCCCGTCTGGCCGAGGGACGCGAGAAGGAGTACGCCATGGCGATCTCCTCGAAGTGGCGCAACGGGTAGGTGAGGACCATCACCGAGCTGTAGACGGTGACCAGTTCACCGACGCTGATGCGGCCCTGCCGGGCCAACTGCACGCCGTACCAGACGACCGTGATCAGCAGCAGGCCCGGCAGCAGCACCTGGATCGCGGAGATCAGGGACCACATGCGGGCGCTGCGCACAGCGGCGTGGCGGACGTCCTGGGAGGCGCGGCGGTAGCGGTCGAGGAAGAGTTCCTCGCCCCCGATGCCGCGCAGGACGCGCAGCCCGGCGACCGTGTCCGAGGCCAGCTCGGTGGCGCGGCCCGACTTCTCGCGCTGGAGGTCGGCCCGCCGGGTCGCGCGGGGCAGCAGCGGCAGGACGGCGAGTGCCAGGACGGGCAGGCCCACGGCGACGACCACGCCCAGGGCCGGCTGGTAGACCACGAGGGCCACACACACCAGCACGACGGTCACCGCCGCGGCGGTGAACCGGGAGACGGCCTCCACGAACCAGCCGATCTTCTCCACGTCCCCGGTGGAGACGGCGACGACCTCTCCGGCGGCGACCCGCCGGGTCAGTGCCGAGCCGAGCTGGGCGGCCTTGCGGGCCAGCAGTTGCTGCACCCGGGCGGCCGCCGTGATCCAGTTGGTGACCGCGGCCCGGTGCAGGAACGTGTCGCCGATCGCGTTGCCGGCGCAGCACACCGCGAGCAGGCCGCCCGCGCGCGCCAGGTCCGCTCCCGAACGGTCGACGGCTGCCTGGACGGCGAGGCCGACGCAGAACGGCAGCGCCGAGACGGACCCGAAGTGCAGCAGTCCCCAGGCCAGCGCCTGGAGTTGTCCGCCCAGCTGGTTGCGGCCGAGCCACCACAGGAACCGGGCACCTGAGCGCGCGTCCGGCACGCCCGGGTCGGGATACGGAAGGTCTTGGATCTTCATGGCGTCCCAGTGGCTCGTGTCAGGGGGCGGGAGGAGGCGCGGAGCGCGGCAGCAAACCGTGAAAGGTTCGCGTCGCGCCCTGGTCGAAAGCAAACGGTTTTCCTCGGCACGGCACACAATCGGAAGCTTCCGGGAAGCCCGTCGCGGGGCCTCCGCGCACCACCCTTCCCGGGCCGGATGTCCGGAACACGGCTCGACCCGCTGTCACTTGGTGCGACGATTCCGTCATGCACGGTAACGGCACACGAAGCACGTCGGCCCGCAGTCCCCTTCTCCGGATGCCCGACAGCCTCGCGGCGAGGGTCCTGCCGGTCCTCGCGCCGCTGACGGCCCTGGCGCTGGTGACCGCGTGCGGCGCCACCCGCCCCGCGGACGGCGGGGGCCGGGGGGCCCGGGGCGTAGCCGCCACCGCCCGCCCGACATCCGCCGTCGCGGCCGAAGCACGTCCAGCTGTGACCGCTCCGTCCCGTATCCCGGGCCTGGGCGACCGGTTGCGGCGGCGGATCCCCGCCGAGTCACGTCAGGTCGTGGCGGTGTACGGCGAGGGCCGCGACTCCGCCCGAGCCAGCGTCGTGCTGTATGTGAAGCACGGCTCCGGTTGGGAGGGCGGCCACGGTTGGGCCGCCCACAACGGGAGGAAGGGCTGGACGACCGACCATCGCGAGGGCGACCGGCGCAGTCCGGTCGGCGTGTTCACCCTCACCGACGCGGGCGGCGTGCTCGCGGACCCCGGGTCAAGGCTTCCGTACACGCGGTCGTCGGCCTTCGCCGCTCCCCGTCAGTGGGCCAAGGCGTACCGGCACGACTTCGACTATGTGATCGCTATCGACTACAACCGGGTCAAGGGCACTCCGCCGAACGACCCGACCCGCCCCGAGGGCCCGTCGAGGGGTGGCGGGATCTGGCTGCACATGGACCATGGCAGCGGTACGTCGGCCTGTGTCAGTTTGTCCGAAACCGCGATGAGACACCTGCTGCGCACCCTCGACCCCGTCCTGCGTCCCGTGGTGGTGATGGGGGACCGGGACACTCTCACGTCATGAAGGAGACAGGGGTGTTGCGGCTGCCTTCCGCGGAGGGCCGCATTGCGGAGTGGGCCGTCCTTCCGTAGAACACCGGCCATGACCAGACGGATTATCATGTCCATGCTCGCCGGAGCGACCTTGCTGGCGAGCACCCTCCTCGGAAGCGCTCCGGCGCAGGCCGCCGACGTCCGGGCGTACTCCCAGAACGCCCACGCCCGCCTCGCCACCGCTCGGCCCCAGCCCCGGGACGCGCAAGCCCGATCCGCCGGCATCCCGGCCGAGTTCGGGTCCGACTGGCACGATCCCCTCACCGCCGCCCCACCGGTCACCAAGCCCGCCGGCAGGTCCTGCCGCGTCACCCTGGCGCAGGCGCGGTTCCGGGACTTCACCCCGTACCGGGGGACGTACGCACCGCCGGAGGGCTGCGGTGACCGCTGGAGCAAGGTCGTGCTGCGGCTGGACGGCAAGGTCAAGGGGCGCCAGTTCGACCGGCTGGGCTATGTGCACGTCGGCGGGGTCGAGGTCTTCCGCACGTCGACGCCGGAGCCCTCGCCCGACGGTGTCGAGTGGTCCGTGGAGAAGGACGTCACGCGCTACAGCGACACGTTCCGCCGCGGCCAGGATGTCGACATGCTGATCGGGAACGTCGTCGACGACACGTACACGGGCGTCATCGACGTCAAGGTCACCCTGACGTTCCACCCGGGCGGACCCGACGCGGCGCGAACCCCCGACCGCGTCCTCACGCTCGCGGACGGAGCCGACGGCACGACCCTCACCACCCCGCGCAACAGCGAGCGCATCGTCGCCGAGGTGTACGCCACCGGATCGGGCGGCGGGTGCGAGGAGTACTGGTACCTGGCGGTGCCGGACTCCGCCCCGTACTCCTGCCAGACCGACGGCGGCCCCTACCGCGAGGTGCAGATCACGGTCGACGGTCAACTCGCCGGAATCGCCGCGCCGTTCCCGACCGTGTGGACCGGCGGCTGGTCCAACCCCTTCCTCTGGTACGTCGTCCCGGGCCCGCGCGCCTTCGACGTCAAGCCGGTCGCGTACGACCTGACGCCCTTCGCCGGAATCCTCAACGACGGCCGGCCGCACCGTGTGGAGGTCTCCGTCGTCGGCGTCCCGCAGGGGCACAGCGGCTGGAGCACTCCCGTGAACGTGCTCGTCTGGCAGGACGACAGGCGCGCCCACGTCACCGGCGAGCTCACCGCGCACCGGGTCGGCGACCTCACCAACTCCTCCACCTACACGCCCGGTTCGGAGCAGCGGGTGGACACCGAGGGCGGTCACCGGTTCACCGTCGCGGGATACGTCGACACCTCGCACGGCAGGGTCACGACGACCGTCGGCCGGACGCTGCGCGACACGTCCGCGCACCGCTGGACCGACGGCGAGGACACGGACGGCCTCGACGCGGCCTGGACGGACGACGAGTGGGTGCGTGTCGACGGGCGCGGGCCGGCGCACACGACCCGCACCCACCGGACGTACACCGTGGACGGCACGACGACGACAGGGGCGGACGACCGGCTGCGCACGGTACTGACCCTCGGCGACCGTGCCGCTGTCACCGAGGCGCGCGGCGGCCGGCGGACCGCGTGGTCGCGGTTCGACGACACCTACACGGGGGACGCGACGTTCACCGTGGGCGTGCCGCGGGACCAGCGGCACGCGGTGGCCACGACGAGCGAGCGCTACCGGTCGTACGGCTCGAAGGGCTGCTACGACCGGTCCCTGACGACCGTTCAGGGGGTGCTCACCGAGGATCGCGGCGGCTGCTGAGGCGCGGGGTGTGTGACGCGTCAGGCGCCGCGTGACGCACTCGGCCGCGACGCACTCGGCCGCGACGCGACGGTCTCGCGCGTCCCGCCGGCGCCGTCGCCCCGCTGCTCGGCGTGGACCGCATCATGGACTCGACGCCCGTCGTCACCAGCCTGCTCGGCGGCTGCGTCGCGGTCCTCGCGTCTCCCGCCGGGAGGGCGCGCTGGACGTCGAACGGGCGAAGAGGGTACTGGCGGCGAGACCGTGTCGGCCCCGCGCGTCCCACACGTGACCTCGCGCCCCAGGAGCGTCACATCACCGGACGCTCCCCGCTCCCCGCTCCCCGCTCCCGCCACCCGCCACCCCTCAGCACCGGCCACCCCCCCTCAGCACCGCCACCCCGCCCCTCAGCACCGCCACCCCCGCTCGGGGGCCCCGTCCACCAGCGTGTCCAGCAGGCTGCCGAGCATCTCGCGCTGCTCGTCCGTGAGGGGGGCGAGGATCTCCTCCGCGGCGGCCCGGCGTGCGCCGCGCAGCTCCCGCAGGGCCTCGTGTCCGTCGTCAGTGAGCTCGATGCGGATCACCCGGCGGTTGGTCGGATCGGGGACCCGGCGCGCCTTGCCGCTCGCCTCCAGGCCGTCGACCAGAGTCGTCACGGCGCGCGGCACCACTTCCAGGCGCTCGGCGAGGTCGGCCATCCGGGGCGGCGCGTCACAGTGCGCCAGGGTGCGCAGGAGCCGGGCCTGGGCCGGGGTGATGCCCAGCCCGCGCTGCTCCAGATGATGCTTCTGGATGCGGTGCACCCGGCGGGTGAGCCGCAGCAGTCGATCGGCGAGCAGGCCGTCGGAATCGGGGGAGCTCATGCGGGAACAATATCAGGACCTAGTTCATTGTGAGCATAGGTAACAATGAGCTATGCTCCGTCCGTCCTCACCCTCTCACCATCCGTAGGAGCCATGCCCCGCGACGACATCAACTGGACCCCGTCTCCCGGCACCTCGACCGACCAGCCTCGGCAGGTGCGCCGCATCCTGAAGCTCTTCAAGCCCTACCGCGCCAAGCTCACCGTCGTCGGCCTGCTGGTCGGCGCCTCGTCCCTGGTCACCGTGGCGACCCCGTTCCTGCTGAGGGAGACCCTCGACGTCGCCATTCCGCAGGGCCGCACCGGTCTGCTCAGTCTGCTGGCCCTCGGCATGATCGTCAGCGCCGTCCTCACCAGCGTGTTCGGTGTGCTGCAGACCCTCATCTCCACCACGGTCGGCCAGCGCGTCATGCACGACCTGCGCACCGCCGTCTACGGCCGGCTGCAACGCATGTCGCTCGCCTTCTTCACCCGCACCCGCACCGGTGAGGTGCAGTCCCGCATCGCCAACGACATCGGCGGCATGCAGGCGACCGTCACCTCGACGGCCACCTCCCTGGTCTCCAACGTCACCAGCGTGGTCGCCACGATCATCGCGATGCTGGCCCTGGACTGGCGTCTGACCGTGGTCTCGCTGCTCCTGCTGCCGGCGTTCGTGTGGATCAGCCGCCGGGTCGGCAACGAGCGGAAGAAGATCACCACCCAGCGCCAGAAGCAGATGGCGGCGATGGCGGCGACGGTCACCGAGTCGCTCTCCGTCAGCGGCATCCTGCTCGGCCGCACCATGGGGCGCTCGGACTCGCTCACGCGGTCCTTCTCCGAGGAGTCGGAGGGTCTGGTCGACCTGGAGGTGCGCTCGAACATGGCCGGCCGCTGGCGGATGGCCGTGATCACCGTCGTGATGGCCGCCATGCCGGCCGTCATCTACTGGACCGCGGGCCTCGCGCTCCAGATGGGCGGCCCGGACGTCTCGATCGGCACCATCGTGGCCTTCGTCTCGCTCCAGCAGGGACTGTTCCGCCCGGCCGTCAGCCTGCTGTCGACCGGTGTCCAGATCCAGACCTCGCTCGCGCTCTTCCAGCGCATCTTCGAGTACCTGGACCTGCCCGTCGACATCACCGAACGGGAGCGGCCCGTCCACCTCGACCAGGTCAAGGGCGAGGTCCGCTTCGAGAAGGTCTCATTCCACTATGACGACAAGAGCGGCCCGATCCTCGACGGCGTCGACATCGACGTGCCGGCGGGCTCCGGCCTCGCGGTGGTCGGCCCGACCGGCGCCGGCAAGTCGACGCTCGGCTATCTCGTGCCGCGGCTGTACGACGTGACCGGGGGACGTGTCACCCTCGACGGGGTCGACGTGCGCGACCTCGACTTCGACACGCTCGCCCGCGCGGTCGGCGTCGTCTCCCAGGAGACGTACCTCTTCCATGCCTCGATCGCCGAGAACCTGCGCTTCGCCAAGCCGGACGCCACCGACGAGGAGTTGTGGGAGGCCGCGAAGGCGGCCCAGATACACGACCACATCGTCTCCCTGCCCGACGGTTACGACACCGTCGTCGGCGAGCGCGGCCACCGGTTCTCCGGCGGGGAGAAGCAGCGCCTGGCCATCGCCCGCACGATCCTGCGCGATCCGCCGGTGCTGATCCTGGACGAGGCGACCAGCGCCCTGGACACGCGTACCGAGGTCGCCGTGCAGGAGGCCATCGACGCGCTGTCCGCCGACCGGACCACGCTCACCATCGCGCACCGTCTGTCCACCGTCCGCGACGCCGACCAGATCGTGGTCCTGGACGCGGGGCAGGTGGCCGAACGGGGCACGCACGAGGAGTTGCTGGAGCGGGACGGCCGGTACGCGGCGCTGGTCCGCGGGGATGCCCGATTGGAGCCGACAAACTGACGATATGCCGGGTTTGGAATGATATGCGGGTTACCGTGCCCGCATGCAGATCAACATTCCGCCACGGAAGACGACCCGACTGACACGGCGGGGCCGGCTCGCTCTCATCGCGACCGGGGCCGTCGTGGCCGGCACCGCCGTGGCGGTGCCGCTGCTGAGCATCGACAGTGACCGGGACGCCAGGCCCGCCTCACTCGTGATTCCGGAGGGCTGGCGTGCGGGTCAGGTCTACGAAGCCGTCGACAAGGCCCTCGCACTGCCCGCCGGCACCACGGAGAGGTCACTCCCGAGAGCCGCGCTGAAGCTGCCGAACGACGCCGAGGGCAACCCCGAGGGCTACCTGTTCCCGGCGACCTATCCCCTTGCCGACAAGGCGACTCCCGAGTCCCTGCTGTCGTACATGGTCGAGACCGCCAACAAGAAGTTCAGGGCCGCCCCGGTCGCCGCCGGCGCGCAGCGCAACGCGATGAACGTCTACCAGGCGGTCACCATCGCGAGCATCGTGCAGGCCGAGGCCGCCACCAAGGCCGACATGAGCAAGGTGGCCCGGGTCGTCTTCAACCGGCTGGAGCGCGGCATGCCGCTGCAGATGGACTCCACCATCAACTACGCGCTGAGCCGGGCCACGCTGAGGACGACGGCCAACGACACCCGGATCGAGAGCCCCTACAACTCCTACCAGCGCATGGGTCTGCCGCCCACACCGATCGACAACCCGGGCGAGGAGGCGATGCGCGCCACGATCGATCCGGCTCCGGGCGACTGGCTGTACTTCGTCACGGTCAAACCGGGCGACACCCGTTTCACGGCGAGCTACGAGGAGCACCGGCGCAACGTCGCCGAGTTCAACGCCCGCCAGAGGAGTCCGCACCCGACGAAGTGACCCGCCGGGGGTGTCATGCGGCGGCCGGCTCCCCGGCGGACCCCAGCAGCCGCCTGATGTCCCGGACGGCGGCGCGGCCGGCGCGGTTGGCGCCGATGGTGCTGGCCGAGGGGCCGTAGCCCACCAGGTGGACGCGTGGATCGGCGCTCGCGCGGGTCCCCTCCACGCGGATTCCGCCGCCCGGCTCGCGCAGCCGCAGCGGCGCGAGGTGGTCGACGGCGGCGCGGAACCCGGTCGCCCACAGCAGGACGTCGGCGTCCACGTGCCGGCCGTCCTTCCAGTCCACCCCGTCGGGTGTGATCCGGTCGAACATCGGCAGCCGGTCGAGGACTCCGTCCCTCAGCCCCTGCCGTACGGCGTCGTTGAGGGGCAGTCCGGTCACCGAGACCACGCTCCTGGGCGGCAGCCCCTGCCGCACCCGCTCCTCGACCAGGGCGACGGCGGCCCGGCCGGCCCCCTCGTCGAAGGGGCCCTCGCGGAAGACGGGCGGCCGACGGGTGACCCAGGTGGTGGCGGCCGCGTGGGGGGCGAGCTCCAGCAGGTGCTGGGTGCCGGACGCGCCCCCGCCCACCACGACCACCCGCCGCCCCGCGAACTCCTCGGGCCCCGGGTACTGCGCGGTGTGCAACTGCCGTCCGCGGAAGGTCTCCTGACCGGGGTAGCGCGGCCAGAAAGGCCGGTCCCAGGTGCCCGTGGCGTTGATCAGGGCCCGCGTCGACCAGTTACCGGCGGAGGTCTCCACGAGCAGCCGGCCGTCGGACCCCTCCCGGACCGCCCGGACGTCCACCGGTCGGCGGACGCGCAGGTCGAAGGCGCTCTCGTAGGCCTCGAAGTACTCCGTGATGATCTCGGCGGACGGCCGCGCGGGATCGGCGCCGGTGAGTTCCATACCGGGCAGGGCATGCATCCCGTGCACCTTGCCGTACGTCAGCGAGGGCCACCGGAACTGCCAGGCACCGCCCGGGCCGGGGGAGTGGTCGAGCACCACGAAGTCGCGGTCCGGCTCGAACCCGGTGCGCCGCAGGTGATGTGCGGCGGCCAGTCCGGCCTGTCCGGCGCCGATGACGACCACTTCGACCTCGTGGGCATTGTTCACGTTTCTACCAACCGCCCCGGCGGCGCGGATCTTCCCGCGCGCGGGCGGATGGCCGCCGGTGTGGAATCCGGCGCGTGGGTGAGGATGGAGTCATGCCAGATGCCTTCACCACCCGAGTCCTGAACGTGGCGACCGGCTCCGCGGAGCAGGTCGTCGATCTCACCCGTGACTGCGCGGATTTCCTCCGGGAGGCGGCGGCCGGCCGTGACGGCCTGCTGAACGTCTTCGTCCCCCACGCCACCGCCGGCATCGCGGTGCTGGAGACCGGCGCGGGCAGCGACGACGACCTCCTCGCCACCCTGCACACCCTGCTGCCCGCCGACGACCGCTGGCAGCACCGGCACGGCAGCCCCGGTCACGGCCGCGACCACGTCCTCCCGGCGATCGTCCCGCCGCACGCGACGCTGCCGGTCCTGGGCGGCCGGCTGGAGCTGGGGACCTGGCAGTCGGTGTGCCTGGTGGACACCAACAGGGACAATCCGAACCGGCAGGTACGGCTGAGTTTCCTGGGGTGACGGCCACCGCGCGGGGCGACCGCCCGCCGGGGACGGGAGCAGGAGCGCGAACTGATCGCGGCGAGTGACCCGGCTCTCATGGCACGGCACCGGCATAGTCGAGACCATGGTGTTTCTCACCGGCAGGCCGAAGGGATCGGGAATGCTCCGCAAGGTACTGGTCGCCAACCGTGGCGAGATCGCGATTCGTGCGTTCCGCGCCGGATACGAGGTCGGCGCGCGGACCGTCGCCGTCTTCCCGCACGAGGACCGCAACTCGCTGCACCGCCTGAAAGCGGACGAGGCCTACGAGATCGGTGAACCGGGGCACCCCGTCCGGGCGTACCTCTCCGTCGAGGAGATCATGCGCGCGGCCCGGCTGGCGGGCGCCGACGCCGTCTACCCGGGCTACGGCTTCCTGTCCGAGAACCCCGAGCTGGCCCGCGCGTGCGAGGAGGCCGGCATCACCTTCGTCGGGCCGAGCGCGCAGATCCTGGAACTGACCGGCAACAAGGCGCGCGCGGTGGCCGCGGCCCGCGCGGCCGGTGTGCCGGTGCTGGGCTCCTCGGCCCCCTCCAGCGACGTGGACGAACTGCTGCGAGCCGCGGCGGACGTCGGGTTCCCGCTGTTCGTGAAGGCGGTCGCCGGCGGAGGCGGCCGCGGCATGCGCCGCGTGGAGGACCCCGCGACGCTGCGCGAGTCGATCGAGGCGGCCGCGCGCGAGGCGGCGTCCGCGTTCGGCGACGCCACGGTCTTCCTGGAGAAGGCCGTCGTCGAGCCCCGGCACATCGAGGTGCAGATCCTCGCCGACGGCGACGGCAACGTCATCCACCTCTTCGAACGCGACTGCTCCGTGCAGCGCCGCCACCAGAAGGTCATCGAGCTCGCGCCCGCGCCGAACCTCGACCCGGCCCTGCGTGAGCGGATCTGCGCCGACGCCGTACGGTTCGCGCGGGAGATCGGCTACCGCAACGCGGGCACCGTGGAGTTCCTGCTCGACCGCGACGGCAACCACGTCTTCATCGAGATGAACCCGCGCATCCAGGTCGAGCACACGGTGACCGAGGAGGTCACCGACGTCGACCTCGTGCAGGCACAGCTGCGCATCGCGGCCGGTGAGACACTCGCCGACCTCGGCCTGTCGCAGGAGACGGTGAAGCTGCACGGTGCCGCGCTGCAGTGCCGGATCACCACCGAGGACCCGGCCAACGGCTTCCGCCCCGACACCGGCAGGATCAGCGCCTACCGCTCACCCGGTGGCTCCGGCATCCGGCTCGACGGCGGAACCACCCACGCCGGTACCGAGATCAGCGCCCACTTCGACTCGATGCTGGTCAAACTCACCTGTCGCGGAAGGGACTTCACCACCGCGGTCAACCGCGCCCGGCGTGCCGTGGCCGAGTTCCGCATCCGCGGTGTCGCCACCAACATCCCGTTCCTGCAGGCCGTCCTCGACGACCCCGACTTCCAGGCGGGCCGGGTCACCACGTCGTTCATCGAGCGGCGCCCGCACCTGCTCACCGCCCGCCACTCCGCGGACCGCGGCACCAAGCTGCTCACGTACCTGGCCGACGTGACGGTCAACAAGCCGCACGGGGAGCGGCCCGACCTGATCCACCCCGTGTCGAAGCTGAAGCCGCTGCCGGCCTTCGAACCGCCCGCCGGTTCCAAGCAGAAGCTCACCGAACTCGGCCCCGAGGGGTTCGCCCGCTGGCTGCGCGAGTCGCCGGCCGTCGGCGTCACCGACACCACCTTCCGCGACGCCCACCAGTCGCTGCTCGCCACCCGGGTGCGGACCAGGGACATGCTCGCGGTGGCTCCCCTGGTGGCGCGGACCCTGCCCCAACTGCTGTCCCTGGAGTGCTGGGGCGGTGCCACCTACGACGTGGCGCTGCGCTTCCTAGCCGAGGACCCCTGGGAGCGGCTGGCCGCACTGCGCGCCGCCGTACCCAACATCTGCCTGCAGATGCTGCTCCGCGGCCGCAACACCGTGGGCTACACCCCGTACCCGACGGAGGTCACCGACGCCTTCGTGCAGGAGGCCGCGGCCACCGGCATCGACATCTTCCGGATCTTCGACGCGCTCAACGACGTCGGGCAGATGCGGCCCGCCATCGACGCCGTGCGGGAGACCGGGACGGCCGTCGCGGAGGTCGCCCTGTGCTACACCTCCGACCTGTCCGACCCGGCCGAGCGGCTGTACACCCTCGACTACTACCTCCGGCTGGCCGAGCAGATCGTGGACGCCGGGGCGCATGTCCTGGCCGTCAAGGACATGGCGGGACTGCTGCGGGCACCGGCGGCGGCGACGCTGGTGTCGGCCCTGCGCCGCGAGTTCGACCTGCCGGTGCACATCCACACCCACGACACGACGGGCGGTCAGCTCGCCACCTACCTGGCCGCGATCCAGGCGGGCGCGAACGCCGTGGACGGAGCGGTGGCGTCCATGGCGGGCACCACCTCGCAGCCGTCGCTGTCGGCGATCGTCGCGGCGACCGACCACACCGAACGGCCCACCGGGCTGGACCTCAGGGCCGTCGGTGACCTGGAGCCGTACTGGGAGAGCGTCCGCCGGATCTACGCGCCGTTCGAGGCGGGCCTCGCCTCGCCGACGGGACGCGTCTACGACCACGAGATCCCCGGCGGCCAGCTCTCCAACCTGCGCACCCAGGCGGTCGCCCTCGGGCTCGGCGACCGTTTCGAGGACATCGAGGCGATGTACGCCGCCGCCGACCGTATCCTGGGCCACCTGGTGAAGGTCACCCCCTCCTCGAAGGTCGTCGGCGACCTCGCCCTCCACCTGGTCGGCTCCGGGGCGACGCCGGAGGAGTTCGAGGCGGCGCCGGACCGGTTCGACATCCCCGACTCCGTGATCGGCTTCCTGCGCGGTGAGCTGGGCACCCCGCCCGGTGGCTGGCCGGAGCCGTTCCGCACCCGGGCGCTGGAGGGCCGCGCCGCGGCCAAGCCGGTGCCGGAGCTGACCGAGGAGGACCGCTCGGGCCTGGAGAAGGACCGGCGAGCCACCCTCAACCGGCTGCTGTTCCCCGGTCCGACGCGGGACTTCGAGGCCCACCGGCAGAGCTACGGCGACACCAGCGTGCTGGACAGCAAGGACTTCTTCTACGGTCTGCGGCCCGGCAACGAGTACACCGTCGACCTCGAACCGGGCGTGCGCCTGCTCATCGGCCTCGAAGCCGTCGGCGAGGCGGACGAACGCGGTATGCGCACCGTGATGTCCACCCTGAACGGCCAGTTGCGGCCGATCCAGGTCCGTGACGTCACGGCGTCCGCGGCCGTGCCGGCGACGGAGAAGGCCGACCGCTCCAACGCCGGCCACGTCGCCGCCCCGTTCGCCGGGGTGGTCACGCTGGCGGTCGCCGAGGGCGACGAGGTGGCGGCCGGTGCGATGGTGGCCACCATCGAGGCGATGAAGATGGAGGCGGCGATCACCGCCCCGAAGGCGGGGCGGGTGTCCAGGCTGGCCATCACCCGCATCCAGCAGGTGGAGGGCGGGGACCTGCTCGTCGAGATCGGCTGAGGTCCCGCGCCTCCGGCCGCCGCCGGAACGGCACCGCCCGGTTCCCTGCCGCGCCTGGCGTTGCCGCCCGGTCCGGGGCGTCCGGGTCGGGACGTACGGGCCGGGCGGCTGGGGGCGTGCACCGCTGTGGGGGCATGGCCGGCGTGCCCAGCGGGCCACGTCGGGTGGGCCGCGTCCGCTTCCGCTGGACGAGGACCTCCCGGTCGAAGAGCGGGCGCGGCCCGCGCCGCGCAGGGAACCCCTGGCATGACGGTCGTCCACGAGATCAACACCCTGGTCCGGCTGGGTGAACTCAGTGGCCGGTGCGGACGCCGGATCACGCTCGGCGAGGTGCCGGGCGAGGTCTGGGACGAGGTGGCCCGGCCGGGCGTCGACACCGTCTGGGCTGCCGCTCCCGTGGGACGGCCTGCGCGGCCACCGGTGCCGCCCGAGTGACCTGCTCGGCGACGGGACGTACGGACCGGGCGGGCGGCGAGCTGGGCGACCCGGGCCTGTTCGTGGTGCTGGTCCCTGGGAGGGGCAGGTCCTCGCCGTGTCGGTGACGGGCGGGGAGCCCGGCTGAGGTGGGGCGGGACCGGGGCGGCGTTCAGCGCCCGGTCGCTCCGGCGCGCAGGCCGTCCATGATCAGGTCCAGCAGCCGGGCGGCCCGCGGCTGCCAGTCGCTGCGGGGGTCGAGCTGCCACAGGCCGCCGATCGCGAGGAAGAAGTCGTCCGCGCTCACACCCGGGCGGACGGTGCCCGCCTCCTCGCCGGCACGCAGCAGCAGTTCGGCCGCCGAGGTCACCGGGCCGTTGCCGGGTTTCGCCGGCGTCCCCGGTGCACTGGTGGCCTGGCGGATCGCGTCCGCCAGCCCGGCCTTGGCCATGGCGAACTGGGCGAGGCGGTCCATCCACTCCCGCAGGGCCCGGTCCGGTGCGTGGGCCTCCAGCAGCTGGGGCGCGGCGTCGGCGACCTGCTGCATCTCGTGGCGGTAGATCTCCAGGACGAGCGACTCGCGGTTCGGGAAGTTGCGGTAGAACGTGCCCTGTCCCACGCCCGCCTTCTTGGCGATGACACTGAGCGGCGCGTCCGCGGAGCGCGTCAGTTCGGCCAGCGCCACGTCCAGGATGCGCTCGCGGTTGCGCTGCGCGTCCGAGCGCAGCGGCCCGTCCTTCTTCTGCTCCACTCGTCCTCCTCACGGGCTCGCGGCCGAAACCCGTTCTTGCTAACCGGACAGTTGTCCACTACGTTCTAACGGTAACGGACAGCTGTCCGGTTGAGTCCACTCTAGCGTCGGCGCCCCGCGCGGAGCACCCCGCCTTCCTCCTGAACCGTCCGGCGGCCGGAGCGCCCTGTGGCGCGCCCCCGAACCCGCGATACGCGAAAGAAGGCTGATCATGACCACAGCCCCTCCATCGACGTACAGCGCCATCACCCTGAACGTCAACGGCGAGAAGCACGCGCTGACCGTCGACCACCGCACCACCCTGCTCGACGCCCTGCGCGAGCGCCTCGACCTGACCGGCACCAAGAAGGGCTGCGACCAGGGCCAGTGCGGCGCCTGTACCGTCCTGCTCGACGGCCGCCGGGCCGTGTCCTGCCTCCAGCTCGCCGTGGCGGCCGAGGGACGCGAGATCACCACCATCGAAGGCATGGCCGAGGGCGACCGACTGCACCCCGTGCAACAGGCGTTCCTCGACCTCGACGGCTACCAGTGCGGCTACTGCACACCCGGCCAGATCTGTTCGGCCGTCGCCGTGATCGAGGAGCACGCGGCGGGCTGGCCGAGCGCCGTCACCGAGGACGTCCGCCCCGAGGCCGGACCACCACCCCTGACCGCCGAGGAGATCCGCGAGCGGATGAGCGGAAACCTGTGCCGCTGCGGCGCCTACGTGTCGATCGTCGAGGCCGTCGCCCGAGCCGCCCGCACCCACGTCGGGGAGAAGACCACGGAGGCCGCCGCGTGAAGGAGTTCACCTACCGGCGCGCGCTCGACGTCTCCGGCGCCCTCGCCCTGCTCGACGCCGACCCGGACGCACGCTACCTCGGCGGCGGCACCAGCCTGGTCGACCTGATGAAGACCGGCGTCGAACGGCCCTCCGGGCTCGTCGACGTACGCGAACTGCCCCTGGACGACATCGAGTCCACCGAGGGCGGCGGTCTGCGCGTCGGCGCGACCGTCACCAACAGCGCGCTCGCCGCCCACCCCGACGTCCGCCGCCGCTACCCTGCGCTGTCGCAGGCCGTGCTGGCCGGTGCCTCCGGACAGCTGCGCAACATGGCCACGGTCGGCGGGAACCTGCTCCAGCGCACCCGCTGCGGCTACTTCACCGACGTCACCAAGCCCTGCAACAAGCGGGTACCCGGCAGCGGTTGCCCCGCCGTCGAGGGAGAGCACCACAACCACGCGATCCTGGGCGCCTCCGACCACTGCGTGGCCGTCCACCCGTCGGACATGGGCGTCGCCCTGACGGCCTTCGACGCCGTCGTCACCTACGAAACACCCGACGGCCCCGGCGAGTTGCCGCTCACCGAGTTCTACCTGCCCGTGGGTGACACCCCGCACCGGGAGACCGCCCTCCCGGCCGGCGCGCTGATCACCGGCGTCACGCTGCCGCCGGCCCCGGTCGCCGCCCGCTCCCGCTACCGCAAGGTGCGCGAACGCGCCTCGTACGCCTTCGCCATCGGCTCGGTCGCCGCCGCGCTCGACGTCCGGGACGGCGTCGTACGAGAAGCACGGCTGGCGTTCGGGGCGGTCGCGTCCCGGCCGTGGCGGGCCCGGACGGCCGAACAGCTGCTGACCGGGGCGCCCGCGGACGCCGAGACCTTCGCCGCCGCCGCGGACGCCGAACTCGCCGCCGCCGACCCGCTGCCCCGCAACGGATACAAGGTGCCGCTGACACGCAACCTCGTGGTGGCCGTGCTCACCGAACTCGCCAGGGAGGACACCCGATGACCACCGCCACCACCGGCACCCCCAGGGTGCGGGGCGCCGTCGGCACCGCGCACACCCGTGTGGAGGGACGCGACAAGGTCACCGGGGCGGCCCGCTACGCAGGCGAGATCCCCTTCGCCGAACTCGCCCACGGGTGGCTGGTGTTGTCCACCGTCGCCCGTGGCCGGATCCGGGTGGTGCAGGACGCCCCCGTCCTCGCGATGCCCGGCGTGCTCACAGTGCTGCACCACGGCAACGCGCCCCGCCTGGAGACCGGCTACGTGGGCCTGCTGGGCACCTCGCCGGACCCCACCTGCGCCGTCTTCCAGAACGACCGCGTCCCGCACCTCGGCTGGCCGGTGGCCCTCGTCGTCGCCGAGACGTCCGAACAGGCCAGGGAAGCGGCCGAGTCGCTGGTGGTGCACTACGACCAGGAGCCGCACCAGGTCGCGTTCTCCGCCGCGAGCCCGGGAGCCTACGCCATCGACGGCCACATGCCGGCGGTGGCGGCCAAGGGCGACCTGGAGTCCGCGCTCGCCGGCTCCGCCGCCGTCGTGGACGCCGAGTACACCACCCCCGAGGAACACCACAACCCGATGGAGCCGCACGCCGCCACGGCCCGCTGGGAGGACGGCAGGCTCGAACTGGTCGACTCCAACCAGGGCAGCGGCTGGGTCGCGGACGAACTGGTGAAGCTGTTCTCCCTCGACCCGGCCTCGGTGCGGGTGCGGTCCGAACACGTCGGCGGCGGCTTCGGCAGCAAGGGCGTCCGCGCCCACCAGGTGGCCGCCGTCATGGCCGCGACTCTCCTGCAGCGCCCGGTGCGGGTCGTGCTGACCCGCCGGCAGATGTTCACCCTGGCCGGCTACCGAAGCCCCACCGTCCAGCGGGTCAGGCTCGGTGCCGACGCCGACGGGCGGCTGCGTGCCCTGGAGCACGACTCCCTGAACCTCACCTCGACCGTCTACGAGTTCGTCGAGCCCGCCGCCGGACCCGCCCGCACGATGTACGACGCCGAGGCCCACCACACGGCCAACCGGCTCGTGCGGCTCGACGTCCCCTCACCGACGTGGATGCGCGCACCCGGCGAGGCGCCGGGATCGTTCGCCCTGGAGTGCGCGTTCGACGAGCTCGCCGAGAAGTGCGGGCTCGACCCGATCGAACTGCGCGCCCGCAACGAGCCCGACCGGGGCCCCGTCTCCGGACTGCCCTTCAGCGGCCGCAACCTGCTCGCCTGCTTCCGCGAGGGCGCCCGCAGGTTCGGCTGGGCGGCCCGCGACCCGCGTCCCGGCCTGCGCCGCGAAGGGCCCTGGCTGCTCGGCACCGGCACGGCGGCGGCCTCCTTCCCCGCCGGAGCGGCGCCGTCCACGGCGGCCGTGACGGCGGAGGCGGACGGCACCTTCACCGTGCGGATCGCCGCCGCCGACATCGGCACCGGGGCCCGCACCGCGCTCACCCTGGTCGCCGCGGACGCGCTGGAGACGGCCCCGGAGATGGTCCGGGTGCGCATCGGCGACAGCGACTTCGGACCGGCGATGATCGCCGGCGGCTCGATGGGCACCCGCTCCTGGGCCTGGGCGGTCACGGCGGCGGCCCGTGAACTGCGCGAACGGCTCACGCCGGGCGCCACCCTCCCGCCCGAGGGCATCACGGTCCGCTCGGACACCACCGAGGCCGTCGGTGCCCTCGCCCGA
Organism: Streptomyces sp. NPDC043878; assembly: GCF_056435735.1. Taxonomy (NCBI): domain Bacteria; kingdom Bacillati; phylum Actinomycetota; class Actinomycetes; order Kitasatosporales; family Streptomycetaceae; genus Streptomyces; species Streptomyces sp. NPDC043878. Next base: position 186,159 of record NZ_JBWKDW010000004.1, on the reverse strand, counting down.
CGCGAACGGCACTCGTTCGGCGCGCAGTTCGCGGAGGTCGCCGTGGACCCCGCGACCGGCGAGGTGCGCGTGCGCCGCATGCTCGGCATCTTCGCGGCGGGCCGCATCGTCAACCCGCTCACCGCGCGCGGCCAGTTCGTGGGCGGCATGACCTGGGGCATCTCCATGGCCCTGCACGAGGAGGCGGTCCGCGACCAGGTCTCCGGCGGCCTCTACGGCGCCGACCTCGCCGGCTACCACGTCGCCACGCACGCCGACGTCCCCGCCATCGAGGCCGACTGGGTGGACGACCCGGACCCGGACGACCCGGTGGGCATCAAGGGCATCGGCGAGATCGGCATCGTGGGCGCCGCGGCCGCCGTCGCCAACGCCGTCTGGCACGCGACCGGCGTACGCCACCGCAACCTGCCCATCCGGCCCGACCGCGTCCTGACGGCGGGCCGGCATGCTTGACATCGCCGCCGAACTCGCCGTCTGGGCCGAGGAGGGCCGGGACTTCGCCGTCGCCACCGTCGTGGCCGTCGGCGGCAGCGCGCCGCGCGGACCCGGCGCCGCCCTCGCCGTCGACAGCGAGGGCACGGTCGTCGGCTCGGTCTCCGGCGGCTGCGTGGAAGGGGCCGTGTACGAGCTGTGCCTGCGGGCGCTCCAGGACGGCGAAACCGTCCTGGAGCGCTTCGGCTACAGCGACGAGGACGCCTTCGCGGTCGGACTGACCTGCGGCGGGATCATCGACATCCTGGTCACGCCGTTCGCCGCGGAGACACCCGCCCGGACGGTGGTCCGCGCCGCGCTGTCGGCCGCCGCCCGGGGCGAGCCCGCCGCCGTCGCCCGGGTCGTCCGGGGCCCGGCCGAACTCCTCGGCACGGCCATGCTCGTTCGTCCCGACGGCTCCGTCGACGGCGGGCTCGGCGGCGCCGCCGAACTGGACCGGGCCGCCGCCGCGGAGGCCGGTGCCGCGCTGGACGCCGGCCGTACGGGCACCGTCGAGCTCTCGGAGGACGGAACGCACTGCCCTGGCGGCCTCACGCTGATCGTCGAGGCGAGCGTGCCACCACCCCGCATGATCGTCTTCGGGGCGGTCGACTTCGCCGCGGCCCTGGTCCGCGCCGGCAAGTTCCTCGGCTACCACGTGACCGTCTGCGACGCCCGGCCCGTCTTCGCCACCCGTGCCCGCTTCCCCGAGGCCGACGACGTCGTGGTCGACTGGCCGCACCGCTACCTGCGGCGCACCCGGACCGACGCGCGCACCGCCCTGTGCGTCCTCACCCACGACGCCAAGTTCGACATCCCCCTGCTGACGGTGGCGCTGCGGCTGCCGGTCGCGTTCGTCGGCGCGATGGGTTCGCGCCGCACCCATGCCGACCGCGACCGGCGGCTGCGGGAAGCGGGGCTGAGCGAGCGGGAACTGTCCCGGCTGAGGTCACCCATCGGCCTCGACCTCGGCGCCCGTACGCCGGAGGAGACCGCCCTGTCCATCGCGGCGGAGATCGTCGCGCTGCGCCGGGGCGGCACGGGCGCCCCGCTGACCGGCTCGGGAGCGCCGATCCACCGCGACGGCGGAGAACGCCAGGCCGCCGCGGCGGCCTGAGGGGCGCGTCTCGCCCAAGTGGTGACGGGCAGCCCCCGGGCGTACGGTCGAACGGTGGACACAGCGGTGGGCGCCACCGTTCACCGACCCCTCGCGAGGGCCCGACCCCCGAGAGTGCGAGATGCCATGAGCAGCAGCCCCCAGCCGACCTCCGCAGCACAGGCCACCGCCGGCGAAACCGGCGGTGGCGGCAGTGCGATGGCGCTGCTCGTCATCGCGTCCTGCCAGCTGATGGTGGTCCTGGACATCACCATCGTGAACATCGCGCTGCCGGACATCCAGCGCTCCCTGGGCTTCTCCACCACCAGCCTCGCCTGGGTGGTCAACGCCTACACCCTCACCTTCGGCGGCCTGCTGCTGCTCGGCGGCCGGGCGGGCGACATCCTCGGCCGGCGGCGCGTCTTCATCTTCGGCGTCCTGCTCTTCGTGCTCGCCTCCCTGCTCGGCGGGCTCGCCCAGAACGAGACCCAACTCCTCGCCGCCCGCGCGCTCCAGGGGGTCGGCGGCGCCATCGCCTCCCCGACCGCCCTCTCCCTGGTCAGCACGACCTTCCGCGAGGGCCCCGAACGCAACCGCGCCTTCGGGGTGTTCGCCGCGGTGTCGGCGGGCGGCGGCGCGATCGGCCTGCTCATGGGCGGGATCCTCGTGGAGTGGCTCAACTGGCGGTGGGTGCTGTTCGTCAACGTCCCCATCGGCCTGCTCATCGCCGTCGCCACACCCCGCTGGATCAAGGAGTCCGAACGCCACCCGGGCCACTTCGACATCACCGGCGCGCTCACCTCCACCGTGGGCATGGTCCTGCTCGTGTACGGGTTCATCCGAGCCGCGCAGGAGGGCTGGCGGGACGCGCTCACGCTGGCCTCGTTCGCCGGAGCCGTCGTCATGCTCGTGCTGTTCGTCCTGGTCGAACGGCGCTCCCGGCAGCCCATCACCCCACTGCACATGTTCGCCGACCGCAACCGCGCGGGTACCTACGGCATCATGCTGTGCCTGGCCGCGGCGATCTTCGGCATGTTCTTCTTCCTGACCCTGTTCGTGCAGAACGTGCTGGGCTTCAGCCCGCTGCAGGCCGGGTTCGCCTTCCTGCCGGTCAGCGCGGTCATCGCGGTGGGCGCCGGACTGGCCTCACGGTTCCTGCCCGTCTACGGCCCCAAACCGTTCATGGTGGGCGGCGCGGTCCTGGCGGCGGCGGGCCTGGCCTGGCTGACCCTGACCGACGTCGACTCCACGTACGCGGGCAGTGTCCTCGGCCCGATGCTCGTCTTCAGCCTGGGCATGGGCATGGAGTTCGTCTCGCTCACCCTCATGGCGCTGTCCAACGTCTCCTCGCGGGAGACCGGCGCCGCCTCCGGGCTCCTCAACGCCACGCAGCAGGTGGGCGGTTCCCTCGGACTGTCGATCCTGGTCACCATGTTCGGCACGGCCAGCACCAACGAGGCGGACAAACAGATCCCACGCTTCCTGGCCCAGGCCACCCCGCTCGAACGGCTGCGTTTCCAGCGCACCGGGCAGCTTCCCCGGCCGTGGTCCGACGAGGTGCTGACCGCCGGCGTCTCGGCGGCCTTCGTCACCGCCGCGATCTTCACCGTGGTCGCCGCGCTGATCGCCGTCGTGGTCATCCAGGTCCGCCCCTCCGACCTGGAACGCCTCAAGGGCGGGGCAGGACAGCCCGGCGCGCTGTGAGCGCGGGCCGGCCGCGGGTCCTCACGGCAGCGGACGGGGAAAGGTCTTCAGGGCTCCGGCGAGACCGACGGTGTCGGTGCCGATCTTGCGGTAGACGGCGGAGAGCAGCTGCCGTACCCCCTGCTCGGTCAGGCGCAGCTCCTTGGCGACCACCGCCACGCTCTGTCCGCGGGTCGTCATCTCGGCGGCCCGGCGTTCGTGCGCGGTGAGGGTGTCGGCCTGCGCGTAGCGCAGCGGCAGCGGCCGCAGTCCGGCGGCGGACAGTTCCTCCCGCGCCCGTCCGGCCACCGCCTCCGCGCCGCAGTGGACGGCCGTCTCCAGCCCCCGGTACAGCCGGTCCGCGGCCTCGTGGAGCCGACCGCCGCGGGACAGCGCCGCGCCGTGGCCGACCAGCGCACGGGCCAGTTCGTACGAGGCCGGGGACTGTTCCAGCTGCTCCACCGCCTCCGCGTGCAGACCGAGGGCCGCGGGGCCGCCGGTCACCTCCGCCTCGACGTGCAGCGCCTGGCCGATCACCGAGGCCGCGCCGAAGTCCCGGGCCCGCTGCACGGCGTCCCGCGCGAGACGGACCGCCCGCTCCGGCGCGGTGGGGGCGAGGGCGGGCGCCAGATCCAGTTGCCAGGGGCACCACGCGGGGTTGCGCCAGGCCCGGGCCTCCAGCCGGTCACCGACGGCCGTCAGCAGCGGCTGCGCCTCGGACCTGTTCCCCTCCGCCAGCAGCAGCTCGGCGTACACCGTGCTGGGGTCGGGGTAGATCACGGCGTTCGGGACGACGTCGCCGTAGTGGTAGCGGTCGGCGAGCCGACGGGCCTCACCGGTCCGCCCGCGGGCCAGCAGGATCTGCAGGAGGATGCCGATGGCGAACCACTGGGCGGGCACCGCCCCCTGCACCCGGTCGGCGATGCGCAGCCCCTCCCGCACCAGTTCCTCGGCCTCGGCGAGACAGCCGCGCCGGTAGCGGATGTAGCCGAGCAGGGTGTGGCCGAGCGCCAGGTGGGAGCCCCGCCACCCCTTCTCCTCGCACTCGGCCATGCCCTTGCCGAAGAGTTCCTCCGCACGCCATGGCTGGTCGCAGTACATGAACACCAGGGCGACCGAGACCGGCACCTCGAAACCCCGGTTCTCGGTGGTCCAGCTCATGCCGCCGCGCAGCGCCTCCTCCGCGCAGGCGAGGACGGTCTGCCGGGGCTCGCCGCGCACGAGGGCGTCCCAGGCCCGCAGGCCCAGGATGTACCGCTCCTCCAGACCGCGTCCGGTCAGCCTGGTGGCCAGTTTCGCCAGCTGCCGGGAGCGTGCGGCGGAGTCGGGCTCGTCCGCGCGGAACGCGCTCCACACGAAGTGATCGGCCTGCATACGCAGCCGGATGCGCGGACCGGTGGCCTGGTGTGCCTCGTCGGCGGCCACGGTCGCCGCCTCGGCCAGCCGGTCGGTGTGGGCCAGCGCCTGCGTGAGCCGGTAGACGATGGAGGCACGCAGGGCGGGGTCGACGCCGGGCTCGGCCAGCGCCTCCCGGAGATGGCTGACCGTGGCCGTGGGCTCGATCAGGAAGGTCGAGCAGGCCAGTTCGTGGAGGATGGCGGCGCGGTCCTCGGGCCGGGGCGGCTCCCGCAGTGCCCGGGTCAGGACCCGCCGGGCGGCCTCGGGGGCACCGGCGCGCAGGTACTCACGCCCGGCCGCCCGGAGACATTCGACCGCCTCGGGCCGCTCGTCGCAGGGGACCTCCAGCAGGTGCCGGGCGGCGGCGGTGGGGCCGAAGCCCGCGGCGCGGACCGCCTCGGCGGCCGCGTTGTGCAGTCCGACGCGCAGACTCGGCGGTATCGACCGGTAGACCGTCGTGGCGATCAGGGGATGGACGAACTCCAGCTCCCCGACCGGTCCGTGACCGTCCGTCAGGATACGGGCGGCGCGCAGCTTCTCCGTCGCCTCGGCGGCCTCCTGGCTGCCGATCACCGCGAGGTCGGCGGCGATCTGCGGCGAGAGGGAACCGCCCAGCACGGAGGCGGCCCACGCGAAGCGCACGGTGGTCGTACCGAGCCGCTTGAGACGCTGGACCAGTCCCGGGCCCTTGACCGCCGCTGCCAGGTCCCGCATCGCCGGCAGGTCGCCGCGGGTGCCCCTGACCCCCCGCTCGGCGAGCCGCAGGGCGAGTTCGACGGCCTCGAAGGGGCTTCCGCCGGTGACCGTCCAGCACTCCTGGCAGAACACGTCCTCCGCCGCGTCCCCGATCTCCTCCCGGACGATCCTGGCCACGCCCTCGGCGCTCAGGCGCTCCAGCAGGCGGGGGCGGTCGCCGTGGGTTTCGACCAGGGTACGGAAGGCGGCCGGTTCCGGGGGTGGTTCGTCGGGCCGGTAGGCGGCGACCACCAGCAGCGGCAGGTCCGCGGTCCGGGACGCGAACGCGGACAACCAGCCCAGGGATTCCGCGTCGGCCCAGTGCAGGTCGTCCAGGAGCAGGACGACGGGCGCCCTCGTCATCGTCAGGCGGGTCATGACCCAGTCCAGGCCGTCGCGGACCCCGACCGGGTCCGGCACATGGGCGGTGTCCGCCGCCTCCAGACCGAGCGCGGCGGCGACGATGTCGTACCAGCTGCCCAGGAACGCCCGGCGCTCGGTCTCGTCCATCGCGGCCAGCGAGGGCTGGAGGAGCTGGCGGACCACGTGGAACGCCAGCCCCTGTTCCTTCTCGCCGCCCTTGCCCGAGAGCACGGTGAGCCCGAGCGCGGTGGCGCGGGCGCGGGCGACCGTGATCAGGGTGGTCTTCCCGAGCCCGGCCGGACCGGCGAAGGCGAGGAACCCGCCGCACGACGGCCGCGGCACACCGTCGTCGCCACCGCGGAGATCCGACACGGCGGTTTCGAGGGCGCGCAGTTCGCTGTGGCGTTCGAGCAACGGACGGTGCCGGCCTATCGGTTGCCGCAGCCCAGGTGCCATGTGCGCTACCGCTTCCTGTCGTTGGGGGCGGGCGCCGAGCGTACGTCCTGACCGCGCCGGATGGCCGTATTGCGACATCAGGACGACAGGAAGGGTGAACTTTCCGCGGGAGCCGCCCACGCCTCCGTCCTGCGGTTAAAATGCCGCGGCCTCTGTCGTGCCGCGGCTCCTCTCACGCCGCGGCCCGGCTCAAGGTGTCGCGGAGGCGGTCGCTGTGTCCGCGTACCGTGGCACCGTGCGGGACCAGTGGTAACACCCCCTGATCCACCCCGCCATCCCCTCGACGTACCCCAGGCCGGCCGGGCTCAGCTCGGCCCGCACCGACTCGTGGAGGTGCTCGAACTCCCTGATGGTGTCGTTGATCAGCCGGATCGCCAGCAGCACCGCGCCCGGCAGCGAACACCGGTGCGCCCGGCGGCAGGCGAGGGCCAGGTTGATCATGCCGCCCGCCCGTTGCTCCTTGACGGCGGAGTACAGGTCGGGGATCCAGACCGCCGCGTCGGCCGACAGCCGCCCCAGCCGCCGTACGACGGGATGGTGCAGCTCACGGGCGTCCAGTTCGGTGTCCTGCGCGGCCTCGCACAGCGGATGGAACGGCTCGACACCCGCGATGAGCGAGCGGATCGACGTGCACAGCCCGGTCGGCGGCGGCGCCGGCTGCGTCTGGGCCACCGCCTCGTACAGCAGGCCGTGCACGTACTCACGGCTGTGCCAGGCCCAGCGGGCCGCCTGCGCGGGCGTGCACCGTTCCCGCACCTGGCGGTGGAGGTCGGTCAGGGCGGCCCCGAGGCGGGTGCTGGGGGGCCGGCCGTCCCGCAGGATGCCGACGCTCTCGGAGAGCATGGGCAGCAGCCGGCCGGGCTCGTGCCGTCCGAGTTCCTCCGCGCGGTCGTCGTAGACGAACTGGTAGGCGATCTGGTTGGCCACGATCTGGAGGAGTCCCGCGTCCACGGTGGGGCTGTTGAACGCCGCGAGTTCGGCGGGGCGGGTACGGGCGATCATCGCCGCCTGCTCCGGATCGTCGGTCAGGCCCCAGGCGCCGAGCCACCGGTCGACACCGGCCGTCGCCTCGGACACGTGCCGATTGCAGGCGAAGGGGAACGGCATGTAGAGGTGGGCGGCGATCAGGTCCCCGAGGCTCTCGGCCGCGGGCGCGTTCCGCGGGCCGACCGCGGCTTCCTCATGCGTCGTCGACACCGTCGTCACCTCCCGTCCGGACGTCGTGCGAGAAGGGCGCCGCGGCCGGCCGGGCGGCGGGCGAACGAACGCGGGACGGCGGTCCGGCCGGCCCGTGTGGTCGTGGGACGCAGGTCATCACGAGCGACCGCGGTCCCAACGTGGCGCCCGGGCGCGGTGGTTCGGCGGGGCCCGGCAGGTGGCGCAGGCGCCAGCGGGCGGCGACGGCCGCGACGGTCACCGTGGCCTCCGCCACCGCGAACCGGTCGCCCAGGCACCTGCGCCCGCCCGAGGCGAACGGCAGCATCGCGCCCGGCGGAACCTCGGCGGCGTGTTCCGGCAGCCAGCGCTCGGGCCGAAACCGCTCCGGGTCGGGGAACGAGGCCGGGTCGTGCTGGAGCAGATACGGGCTGTAGAGGACCGTGGCTCCCGCCGGAAGCCGGTGTCCGGCGAGCAGGGCCGGCCCGGTCGTCACGCGCATGAAGAGCCAGCCGGGCGGGCGACAGCGCAGGGTCTCGCTGACGACGCACCGGGTGTAGGGAAGGTTCGGCAGGTCCTCGGCGTCCGCTCGCCGTCCGCCGAGCACGCTGTCGACCTCCGCGTGCAGCCGGCGTTCCGCCCGCGGGTTGCGCGCGAGCAGGTCGAAGGCCGAGGCCAGGCACAGAGCGGTGCTCTCAGCCCCGGTGAGGAGCAGCGTGACGAGGTGGTCGTGGACCTCCTGCCCGGTGACCGCGGCGGCCCCGCCGTCACCGCACGTGGCCGCCAGCAGCGTTTCCAGCAGGTCGCGACGGCCCTGCGGGTCCGCCGGCCGCGCGGCGCGCCGTCGTTCCTCGACGGCCGCCCCGACGATCGCGTGGACCCGGGCGACGGCGCGGCGGTAACGCCGGTTCGCGGGCGTGGGAATCCGGAACAGGGCGTCGACCGGCACGGCCGTCCGCACGAACAGGCCGCGGACGATGACGGCGAGACAGTCCCGCAGTTCCGCGGCCGGCCCGTCACCGAGCGAGTCGGAGAACAGGACACGGCTGATCACCCGGGTGGTCAGGGCCAGCATCTCCGCACTGACGTCGACCTTCTCCGCCGCCCGCCACCGGCCACACGCCGACTCGGCCTCCCAGCCCATCAGTTCGGTGTGGGCGGCCACCCCGGCCGGGCGGAAGTCGGCCCGCAGCAGCGCGCGTTGCCGCCGGTACACGTCATGGCGGCAGGTGACCAGACCGTCGCCCATGACCGGCCGCAGCCGGTCGTACAACGGACCCCCCTTGTCGAAGGTGTGCGTGTCCAGGAGGACCTGGCGGACGAGATCGGGATGGCACGCCATCCAGGCGCGCAGGGGACCGAGACGTATCTCGACCAGATCCCCGTGGGACGGCAAAGAATTCAGAAAAGCCAGCGGTCGGCGGAACAGGGCGATAGCGTGACCGGCGAAAGGGAATATGCCCGGCGCAGTACCCATCGTCCAGGCGTGCTCTTTTTCAGGCGCGGTACCGTTCATCGAATACCACCTGCCCCCATCGACACACGAAACCGGTGGCTGATCCACCGACCTGCGTTCGTGTCAACTCCTGCCCAGCGCAGGTGCTTTCGGCCCACCGAATCCTCCGTACGCCGGGGCGCACGGGAGCACGCGGAAGCACTGGGTGAGCCCCCTCCGTGGCGCGCGGCATCCACTGGGGCGGTGTTCGCCGACGGATTCACGGGAAAAGCGAAATATCCCGCGCGATCCCTTCTCTCCGCACCGCCCTTTTCGCGCCGGGTTCCCCTGGCGGCAGCATTGCGGCGGGGTCGGGTATCGGTGCGCGGCGACAGGACCGGCCTCTCCCGAGGCATCGCCTTCCCCGGGTTCTACGAGGCCGGCCCTGCGGCAGGTGCCGCCGGGTTCAGGCGAGCCGTACGGCCCCGCGGACCGCCGACTCCCCGGCGAAGTACACCGACTCCTCACGGATGTACGTGCCCGGTCCCGGCGCGTGGATCATCATGCCGTCGCCGGTGTACAGGCCGAGGTGGCTCAGGTTGTCGTAGAAGAAGATCAGGTCTCCGGGCTGGACGTCGCCGAGCGGGATGACCGTGCCGGCGCTCGCCTGGTCGGGCGCGTTGCGCGGCAGGGCCACACCGGCCGCCCGCCAGGCGGCCTGGGTGAGACTGGCGCAGTCGTACGACTCCGGTCCGGTCGCGCCCCACACGCACGGCCTGCCGATCTGCGTGCGGGCGAACTCGAGCGCCCGTACGGCCTTTCCGCCGTTGCCCGGGTCCGCCAGGACGACCGGACCGGAGACGGCGACGGCGGCCGGGTGCCCCGTGTCGAGGACGGTGCTCATGGCCGCGACCGGCATCGGCGCCGGCGCCGGGGCCTGGACCGGCATCGGCGCCGGAGCCGCCTGCATCGGGACCGGAGCCGGGGCCTGCACCGGGGCCTGGAGGGATGCCTGGAACTGGAGGGGGGCCGGTTGCCGCCACGCCTCTTCCTCGGCCGCAGGGAGGGCCGAAAGAGGGGACGGCGCCTGGGTCTGGGTCTGGGCCTGGAGGGGGGCCGGTTGCCGCCACGCCTCTTCCTCGGCCGCAGGGAGGGCCGAAAGAGGGGACGGCGCCTGGGTCTGGGTCTGGAAGGGGACCGGTTGCTGCCACGTCAGCTCCTCGGCCACCGGGAGAGCCGGCGCCGTGCCGACGACGGCGGGAAGGCCGGGGATACCGGTGGAGCCGGGGATACCGGTGGAGCCGGGGATACCGGTGGAGCCGGGGAGGCCGGTGGAGGTTAGCCAGGGTTCCTGGGCCGGCGGCGCCTCGATCGCCGCGGCGGGCGTGCGCTGCCGGACCGCGTACCGCGCCAGCAGGTCACGGGCCTCGGCGAGCTTGCGCCGGTTCTGCTCCTTGGAGGTCAGCAGCGAGGATCGCTGGGTGTCGGCGGCCGGAGCGGCGGCCGTTTCCTGCCGGGGCCCCGGCACGGCCGGCAGCGCGGCGATCGCTCCGCCCGCCGCCGGGGGCAGGGCGGCCGTGGCCGGCCCCGCGGTCAGTTCCAGCGCGGGTCGTGCGGTGGGTCCGGCGGGCAGTTCCGGCACGGCGGGAGCCCGCTCGATCGCCGGCTCCGTTGCGACGAAGGGCCGTTCGGCGGGGCGGGCGGGGGCCGCGGCCTCGGGCGCCCGGTCACGCGGCAGCACCGCGGGGACGGTCGGGCCGAGCCGGGCGCGGGCCCCGTCGAACCACTGCCGGGTGACGGCGTCGAGGGACGGGTCGTCACGCCGGGGCCGGGCGGCGGTGGCCGGCTCGCCCCGGCGGCGCGTCCCCGCCGTCATCGCCCGGGTCGCGTTGTAGTTGCCGGTGGCGTTCTCGGCCTGGTCGTAGAGGGTGTTGACCCGCTGCTGGACCTCGTCGCGGCTGGGGGTGTCCTCCCCCGAGAGGGGTACGGCGTCGGCGGTCTGGGAGAACAGGGCCACCGAGGCGAGCGCGGCCGTCGCGAGGGCGGAACCGCCCATGCCGGGGAGGCCGAGACCACTGGGGCGCGATGTTCGTTCCGGCGCCATGAGAGACGTACTCCTTCCGTACTCCGCCTACCGGGTTAGCTGACGGGTTCGGGCTTCTGCTGCGGAAGGTGTGCCCTACGGCCCTGCCCCGAGAGGCGTCGGGCCGATTCACCCCAGGTCTTCGGTTGGGTCCCCGGCTCCGGCCGCCGTACGGCGCACCGAACTCGGCGGAGGCCGTACGACCCGGCGGGGTCCGCCGGAGCGAGTCGAACGGTCTGGCGTCAACTTAACCAACATGTGAGCCTTGTGTGAAGGTTGAAGTGCGGAATGTCCGATACGTAATTGTGACCTTCGTCGTACGGCGGTGTCCCGGCGCTCAGTTCGCGTGCCGTCGGCCCCGCCAGGACTCGTAGTGATCGAGCAGGGTCTGCTCGATCGGGCGGTAGGAGACGCCCAGTTCGTGCACGCTCCGGCTGTTGTCCACCCGGAAGCGGATGCCGAGGTGCTTGCGGATGTAGTCCTGGCTCAGCCCGAACGCCGGGCCGAGCACCCGCACCGGCCAGTGCGGAAGCGCGGTGCGCGGGAGGCGGAGGTCGAGCGGGTACCGGGTCCGGATGACCCGGGACATCTCGTGGAACGACGTCATGTGCCGCGCGGCGACGATGTAGCGGCCCTTCGCGTCGGGCCGCTCCGCCGCCGCGATGTGCGCCTCGGCCACGTCCCGCACGTCCACCGTCGTGAAGCTGAAGTCCGGTGCGCCGTAGAAGAAGTAGCCCTTGAAGAGTTCGTCCAGCAGGAACAGGCTGCCGGACTCGGACGCCGGTGTGAGGGAAGGGCCCAGGATCAGGCCGGGGTTGACGGACACCAGGCGCCAGCGGTCCTGGGCGGCCTCCGCCTCCCGGGCGGCACGCTCGGCCAGCGTCTTCGCGTAGTGGTAGGGGTTGTTCTCCACCGTGCTGGTGGTGTTGAAGTACCGCTCGGTCAACACCCCCTCGTCCATGTCCAGGACGTCGGCGTAGTCACCGAAGATCGCGCCGACGGTGGAGGTGAGGACCACCCGCTCGACAGTCGGCGCCCGCTCCACGGCGGCCAGCACGTTGCGCGTGCCGAGCAGCGCCGGGTCCACCATGTCCCGACGGCCGTCCCGGATCTTCTCCGGCATGCGGAACGGCGACGCCACATGGAAGACGACCCGGCTGCCGCGCACCGCCTCGCCGAAGGACCCCTCCCGCAGCAGGTCCGCCTCGAACAGCTCCAGCCGGCCGGGGAACGCCTCCCGCATCTCCCGCAGCGGCCGTACCTTCGCCGGGTCGGCGGCGTCGCGCACGGTGGCGCGGACCCGGTAACCGCGCTCCAGCAGCCGCCGTACCAGATGACTGCCGACGAAACCGCTGCCGCCGGTCACCACCACGGTCGTCTCCCCGCCTGCGCCCACGCTCTCACTCCCCGGTTCCGGTCAGGGGATCGCCGGCCCTCCCGGCGATCACGTTCCTGGGGGAAGCCTCGGGCATGGCCGGGCGGAAAGGGAACAGCCGGAGGGCAACAGGGCGTGCGCTCAGGGCTGTTGCGGTGCGGGCCGGTCTCGCCGTCGCGGTGATGCCCGGCCGGTCACCAGCGGGGCAGCCGCGGTTCGAAGGCGGGGTCGATCCGCCGCATGTAGCCCGTGTCGTCGCGGCCCCGCAGACCCGACTCCAGGTACAGCCGGTGCAGACGGTCGAGGGCGGCGTGGTCGAGTTCGACACCGAGACCGGGGCCCGTGGGCACCCGGACCGCCCCGTCGCGCAGTTCCAGGGCGCCCGGGAGGATCACGTCGTCGGCCGCGTTCCAGGGATAGTGCGTGTCACAGGAGTGGTCGAGGCGGGGGAGGGCCGCGGCGACGTGGGTCATCGCGGCGAGGCTGATGCCCAGGTGCGAGTTGGAGTGCATCGACAGCCCCAGTCCGAACGCCTCGCAGACGGACGCCAGTTCCCGGGTGCGGCGCAACCCGCCCCAGTAGTGGTGGTCGGTCAGCAGGACCTGTACCGCGTTCCGTTCGATCGCGGGCCTGAGATGTTCCCAGGCGACCACGCACATGTTGGTCGCCAGCGGCAGCGGCGAGTCCCGCGCCACCTCCGCCATGCCGGGAATGCCCGCGGTCGGGTCCTCCAGATACTCCAGTACGCCGTCGAGTGCGCGCGCCACCCGGGCCGAGGTCTCCACCGTCCAGGCCGTGTTGGGGTCCAGGCGCAGGGGCTGCCCGGGGAAGGCGGCGGCGAGCGCCCTGATCGCGGCGATCTCCTCGTCGGGCGGGAACACCCCACCCTTGAGCTTGAACGAACGGAAGCCGTACCGCTGTTGCATGAGCCGCGCCTGCTCGACGATCCCCGCCGGATCGAGGGCCTCGCCCCAGTCGTCGCCGGCGGCGGGCCGGCCGTCGAGCGCCGGGTGTTCGCTCCACTTGTAGAAGAGGTACGCGGCGAACGGCACGGAGTCGCGGACCGTGCCGCCGAGCAGGTCGCCGACCGGTCGCCCGAGCAGCTTGCCCTGCGCGTCGAGACAGGCCACCTCCACCGCCGACGTGGTCCAGCCGCGCTCGTGAGAACCGGGCACGGCCGGCAGCAGGGCCCGGTCGATCGCGGCGGTGACGGCGGTGGTGTCGAAGACGTCCATGCCGACGACCACCTTCGCGGCGGCCCGCAGCCGCTCCAGCCGGACCTCGCCGCCGGGTGACTCCCCGAGGCCCACCGTGCCGTCCTCCAGCACGAGTTGCAGGACCACGCGAAGCGCGAGGGGCTCGTGGACGCCGCCGGCGTTGAGCAGGGGCGGATCACGGAAGGCGATCGGCGTGACGATCAGTTCGCGGACACGGGTACCGGTACCGGTCCTGCTCATGTGCTGCGCCCCCTCCGGGCCACGATCGGTCGGAACGCCTCCGGGCGTCCGAATGCCGGGCCACGGTAGAAATTCCGTCATTCTTATGTCAATACATATGGGAAGGGCTTCACGGGCTTCACCGAGCCCATGCATCAGGCTGCCGGGCCTCGGGGCGGGTGCACGCTTGAGGCCGTGCCACGGTCTGGACCGGCAACCGGAGACGCAGGGAGGCCCGAGCAGTGCGGCGAGGCGACAGTGCCGAAGGGGCCGGAGCCGCGGCCGCCCGGCTCACCGGGCTCGCGGTGACCGGCGAGCACCGGGGGGCCGGCGGACTCACCGTGGTCACTCTCGACGGCGGCCCGACCGTCGTGGTGAAGCCCGGCGGGGTGCGGGCCGAGGCGGCCGGACTGCGCTGGCTGGCAGCGGCCGGGGCGCGGGTTCCGGCCGTGCGCGGTCTCGACGAGGAGTGGCTGGTCACCGACCGCATCCCGGCCGGACGTCCCGCCGCCCGCGCCGCGCTCCGCCTCGGCCATGAGCTGGCGGCCCTGCACGCCGCAGGCGCTCCCGCCTTCGGCGCCCCGCCGCCCGGCGGTCCCGAGGACGCGTACATCGGCCGCGCCCCGATGCGCAACGTCCCCGGTCGCGACTGGCCGTCCTGGTACGCCGGGCACCGGGTGCTGCCGTACCTGCGCCGAGCGGTCGACGCCGGGACCGTGCGCCCGGCGGAGGCGACCGTCGTCGAGCGGGTCTGCGAGCGGCTGCCCGAACTGGCGGGCCCGGCCGAGCCGCCCGCACGACTGCACGGCGACCTGTGGAACGGCAACGTGCTGTGGAGCGCCGACGGACATGCCTGGCTGATCGACCCGGCCGCACACGGTGGGCACCGCGAGACCGACCTGGCGATGCTCCACCTCTTCGGCTGCCCGCATCTGGAGTCCGTACTGGACGGCTACCGGCGGGCCCGGCCGCTGGCCGACGGCTGGGCGGACCGCGTCGCACTGCACCAGCTGTTCCCGCTGCTGGTGCACACGGTGCTGTTCGGACGCGGCTACGCGGTACAGGCGCTGGACGCGGCACGGACGGCGCTCGCGCGGTGAACGGCACGGGCGGCACTCCGCGCGGTGACGACGCGAGGACGGCGCACTCCGCGCCGTGACGACGCGAGGACGCCGCCCCCGGTGACATGATCAGGCCGTCAGGGCAGCCAGGCGGTCAGCGCAGTCAGGCGGTCAGGAAGCGTCCTGCTCGTCGTTCTTCTGCTTGAGCCGCGCGGCTTCCTTGCGCACCTCGGCCTGCGTGGCGCGCTCCTTCTCCAGCCACTCGGGCCGGTCCTGCTTCAGTGCCTCGATCTGCTCGGTGGTGAGCGCCTCGGTGACGCCGCCGCGCGCGAGACCCGCGATGGACACGCCGAGCTTCGCGGCGACCACCGGCCGGGGGTGCGGGCCGGAGCTCCGCAGCTGCTGGAGCCACTCGGGCGGGTTCTCCTGCAGCTCGCCGAGTTCGGCGCGCGAGACAACGCCCGACCGGAAGTCCTCGGGGGTGGCCGGGAGGTACACGCCCAGCTTCTTCGCCGCGGTGGCGGGCTTCATCGTCTGGGCGCTCTGGTGCGACTTCATGGTGTCAAGACTATCGACCGCCGGAGGGACGTCCGACCACGCCCGGTAGCCTGGCCTGGTGACAGGCTCGCAAGCACCTTCCTCGTTCCGCCTCGCGTACGTCCCCGGCGTGACCCCCGGCAAGTGGGTGCGGATCTGGAACGAGCGCCGGCCCGACGTCCCCCTGGTCCTCGTGCAGGTGCAGGCCGCCGAGGCGTCCGAGGTGCTCCGCGGCGGCGACGCGGACGCGGCCCTGGTGCGGCTGCCGGTGGACCGCGGCGTCCTGAGCGCGATCCCCCTGTACACCGAGACGACGGTCGTCGTGGTTCCCCACGACCACGTGGTGACGGCCGCCGACCAGGTGTCCGCGGCAGAGCTCGCCGACGAGATCCTGCTGCACCCCCTGGACGACGTCCTCGACTGGGAACGCCCGCCGGGCCTGCCCGCCTTCGAACGCCCCGCCACGACCGCGGACGCCGTCGAGCTGGTCGCGGCGGGCATCGGCCTCCTCGCCGTCCCCCAGTCGCTGGCCAGGCTCCACCACCGCAAGGACCTCACGTACCGCCCGCTGGTGGACGCGCCGGAGTCCGGAGTCGCGCTGTCCTGGCCGGAGGACGCGACGACCGACCTGGTCGACGACTTCATCGGGATCGTCCGGGGCCGCACGGTCAACAGCACCCGGGGGCGCGCCAAGCCCGAGGCCCAGACGCAGCAGGAGCGCAAGCGGCCGGAGAAGAGCGGCGCCCGCAAGCCGGCCGCGGGCAAGAGCTCCCGTGGTACCGGGTCGGGCGGCGGCGCCAAGGGGGCCAGGTCCACCAAGGGCGCCCAGCGCGGAAAGCCCCGCCGGCGCTCGTAGCGCGGTGCCGAGGCGGGGGGCGGTGCCCGTCCGACAGGGCGGCGTCGGCAGGACGTGAAAGCGGCAAAGCGACAAAGCGACAAAGGGATCGGGGGCCCAGGGCAACCCTGTCCCGGATCCGCGGCCGCAGGCCCCGGAGCAGCCGGTTCCGTGTGCCGGCGTACGAGTCCCGTGCGTCTGCCGGCCGCCCGAGAACCCCCGGCGCCGGGGCGGTCAGTGGCAGAATCTCACTCGTGGACCTGCCCATCCTCGAGCGCGAGTTCGAGCTGGTGCGACTGGCTGCCGCCGCACAGGAAGCAGCGGACGGGGCCGGGTCGGTCGTGCTCGTCTTCGGCGAGGCGGGGATCGGCAAGTCGAGCCTGGTCAAAGCCATGCCGGAACGGCTGCCCGGGCAGGCCCGGGTCCTCGTCGGCGAGTGCGACGACCTCGCCACCCGACGGCCGCTGGGCCCGTTCCGCGACCTCGTCGGCAGCGTCGGCACCGAGCTGGCCCGTGCCGTCACGGAGGGCGGCGACCGCAACCGCGTCTACGCGGCCCTCCACGAGGAACTGGCCCGGACACCCCATCCCGCCGTACTCGTCGTGGAAGACGTGCACTGGGCGGACGAGGCGTCGCTGGACGCCCTGCGCTTTCTGGTACGGCGCATCGAGCGGCTGCCCGCGCTGCTCGTCCTGACCTACCGCGACGACGAGGTGAGCAGCGGACACCCCCTGCGTCACCTCCTCGGCCAGGTCTCCCGCGCCCAGCGGGTCCACCGGCTCCCCCTGGCCCCCCTCTCCCTGGACGCCGTCCGCACGCTGAGCGCGGCCGGGCGGCTCGACCTCGACCCGGCCGAGGTCCACCAGGTGACCTCGGGCAACCCCTTCTTCGTCGCGGAGGTGCTGGCCGCGGGCGGCACCGGGGTCGTGCCCCCGACCGTCGTGGACGCCGTACTCGCCCGGCTCCGCGGCCTGGACGCCGCGACCGTGGCCGCCCTGGAGCAGCTGGCCGTCGTACCGTCCGCCGTCGAGCGCCCCCTCATCGACGCGCTGCTCGCGGACGGGATGGCCGGGCTGACGGCGGCCGAGCAGCGTGGTCTGCTGGCCGTGGCGCCGGAGCGGGTGGCCTTCCGGCACGACCTGATCCGCCGGGCCGTCGCCGACTCGCTGCCCGCCGCCCGCCGTATCGAACTCAACCGGACCGTCCTCGCGGCGCTCGTCGCCCGCCCGGGGTCCGACGCCGCCCGCCTCGTCCACCACGCGGCACAGGCCGGCGACGAGGACGCCGTCGCCCGCTACGGCCCCGACGCCGCGCGGGACGCCGCGGGCGCCGGGGCCCATCGCGAGGCCGCCGCCCAGCTGCGGCTCGTCCTGCGCGCGCGGCACCGCTACACCCCGGCCGAACTCGCCGACCTGCTCGAACGCTACGCCGTGGAGAGCTACACCATCGCCGACTCGGCCGCCGCCGTCGCCGCCCAGCGGGACGCGGTGGCCCTGCGCCGCACGCTCGGCGACATCCGCGCCCTGGGCGCCGACCTGCGCTGGCTGTCGCGCATCCACTGGTGGGCCGGGGACGCCGCCCCGGCCCAGGAAGCCGCCCGGGAGGCCGTCACCGTCCTGGAGCACGCGGGTGACGACCGGCTGCCCCCGCCAGGAACTGACCGGCTTCACCGGCGAGCTCATCGGCCCCGACGACGCGGGCTACGACGACGCCCGCGCCGTCTACAACGCCATGATCGACAGGCGTCCCGCGCTCATCGCGCGCTGCGCCGACGCGGCCGCGGTCGCCGACGTGATCGGCTTCGCCCGTACCCACGGACTGCGGCTCGCGGTCCGGGGCGGCGGCCACCACGGCGCCGGCCTCGGCACCGTCGAGGGAGGAGTGGTCGCCGACCTGTCCCTGCTGAAGGACATCCAGGTCGACCCGGAGGCCCGCACGGTACGGGTCGGCGGCGGCTGCGTGTGGGGCGAGGTGGACCGCGCCACCAACCGGCACGGCCTCGCCACCCCCAGCGGCATCATCTCCACCACCGGCGTCGGCGGCCTCGCCACCGGCGGCGGGCTCGGCCACCTGACCCGCAAGTGCGGCCTGACCATCGACAACCTGCTGGAGGCGGACCTCGTCCTGGCGGACGGCCAGCGGGTGCGGGCGAGCGGCGACGAGAACACCGACCTGTTCTGGGCGATCCGGGGCGGCGGCGGCAACTTCGGCGTCGTCACGTCGTTCCTGTTCCGGCTGCACGAGGTGAGCACCGTCATCGCCGGCCCCACGTTCTGGCCCGTCGAGGCCAGCGCCGACGTCCTCGCCGCCTACCGCGACTTCCTCCCGAACGCGCCCCGCGAGCTCACCGGCTTCTTCCTGCACGGCACCGTCCCGCCGGCCCCGCCGTTCCCCGAGGAGATCCAGCTGCGCAAGACGGCCGGCGTGGTGTGGTGCTACGTCGGCGACGACACCGAGGCGGCGGCCCGTGAGATGGCCCCGCTGCTCGACGCGCTGCCCACACCGCTGCTGCACGCGGCCGGACCGATGCCGCACCCCGACATGCAGTCCATGTTCGACGGGCTCTATCCGCCCGGTCACCAGTGGTACTGGCGCGCCGACTTCGTCGACGCCATCCCGGACGAGGCCGTGGAACTGCACGCCAAGTACGGCGCGGAGACGCCCACCATGCAGTCGACGATGCACCTCTACCCGATCGACGGCGCCGCCCACGACGTCGGCCCCGACGAGACCCCCTGGGCCTACCGCGGCGCACGCTGGGCGTCCGTGTACGCCGGCGTCGACTCCGACCCGGCGGGTGCCGAACGCGTCACCCGGTGGACCGTCGACTACTTCGAGGCCCTGCATCCCTACTCGGCGGGCGGCGCCTACGTGAACATGATGATGGACGAGGGGCAGGAACGCGTCCGGGCCAGCTACCGCCACAACTACGACCGGCTGGCCCGCGTCAAGGCCGACCACGACCCGGACAACGTCTTCCGGCTCAACCAGAACATCCGCCCGGCACCGAAGCCCCACTTCGAGACCCGCCCCTGAACCGGCGGGCCGACCCCCCCGCTGCCTGTCGACCCGGGCGGACATCCGCCGCCCGGGTTCACTTCCGGCCGGTCCGCCCGATGGACTCCACCAGGGGCAGCAGCCGGTGCGGGACGCGTTCGCGCAGCGCCACCTCGGTGCGGGTGCGCACGACACCTGGGAGGCTGATGAGTTTCTGGATCACGTCCTCCAGGTGGGCGTTGTCACGCGCCACGACCCGCGTCAGCAGGTCCCCGCCGCCGGTGATCGAGAACGCCTCGACGATCTCCGGTACGGCGGCCAGTTCGTCGCCCACGTCGTCGAGGTGG
Source organism: Streptomyces sp. NPDC043878 (assembly GCF_056435735.1). NCBI lineage: Bacteria > Bacillati > Actinomycetota > Actinomycetes > Kitasatosporales > Streptomycetaceae > Streptomyces > Streptomyces sp. NPDC043878. Next base: position 166,696 of record NZ_JBWKDW010000004.1, on the reverse strand, counting down.
CCCTGGGTGACCTCGATGTGCACGAACGCCAGCACCGGATGACCGAGCGCGGCGGGGGAGAGGGACGGGCCCGTGCCGGTGATCACGCCGTCCCGCTCCAGGCGGTCCAGCCGGGCCTGCAGCGTGCCGCGCGCGACGCCGAGGACCCTGGCGTACTCGCGCACGCTGGTGCGCGGCTGCTCCAGGAGCAGTCGCAGGATGCGGGTGTCGAGCTCGTCCACGGCCACGGCGCGACGGCCTCCTCGTACCTCGGTGATCACCTCCGACTGTACCAATGGCCCAGCGGGGCGCTCCCCGCGCAGACACGGTGACGTGGTCCGTTGGTAGGTGCCCGGCCTTGCACAGGCCAGCGAAACTGTGCCAATGGCCCACCCTTCCTGGTGTCGGTTGAGCCAGGGGCGGGTGGGGTGCTCTCATGGGGGTGTCGATGGCGCTGCGGACTCCGCGGCGCCTTTTCCATGCCGGTGCGCGCGCGGAGACCCGCGAGCGCGTGCGGCCGATCCGCGCCGGGTTTTCGGAGCGGCCTCCGAGGGGGAGCAAGCAGTGCTGAAGAGGGTGTTCGTGGCTCCGGACCCCGGACGGGTGCGCCTGCGCTTCGCCGCGCGGGCCGTCCTGGGCATCGGCGGCGCGGTGGTCGCGTGCGGCCTCGCCGGGCACTCACTCGTCGGGGCCGTCACCGGCGGGCTCGCCGCGCTGCTCGCCCTGTTCACCGTCACGGACCACACGGTCCGGGGCCAGGCGGTCACCACCGCGCTGCTGCCCGCCGTCGGACTGCCCGTGCTGACCGCCGCGGCCACCCTGCACGACCACCCCCTCGCGCGGGACCTGGCCTTCCTCGCCGTGACGGGCGCGGGCGTGTACGCGCGCCGCTGGGGACCCCGCGGGCACAGCCTCGGCGTGTTCGCGTTCATGACCTTCTTCGTGGCGCAGTTCCTGCACGCCACCACCGAGCGGCTGCCCGAACTGTTCGCCGCCGTCGCGCTGTCCGTGCTGACGGCCGCCGCGGTGCGCTTCGGCCTGTGGTGCTACGAGCGCCGCCTGCCCCCCGCCGCCCTGCCCGCCCCCTCCGCGGGCACCGGCCTCGCCCGGGTGACGACACGCCAGGCGGTCCAGGTGACCGCCGGCGCGGGCTTCGCCCTCGTCGTGGGTCAGCTGGTGTCCGGCCAGCGCTGGTACTGGGCCGTCGGCGCGACCTGGTGGATCTTCGTCAACACCAGCTCACGCGGCGAGACCCTGGTCCGCGGCTTCCGCCGGGTCCTCGGCACGGTGATCGGCATCGGCCTCGGCCTGCTCGTCGCCGTTCCGCTGCACGGAGCCCCGCTGCCCACCGCCGTACTCCTCGCCGTCTGCGTCTTCGGCATCTTCTACTCGGCTGCCGTGTCGTACACCTGGATGATGCTCGGCGTGACGCTCCTCGCCGAGCTCCTCTACGGCGTTCTCGGCGTCCTGAACCCCGCCCTGCTCGCGCTGCGGCTGGCGGAGACCGGCGTCGGGGCGCTCGGCGCCGCGCTCGCGGTCGTCCTCGTCCTGCCGGTCACGACCCACGCCACCACCGACGCCTGGATCCAGCGGGCCCTGCGCTGCGTCCACGCGTGCACCGCCGAGGCCGCCGCGCGACTCGCCGGCTCCCGAAGTGCCGACCCGGCGCGGCGCGTGGCCGAACTGGAACAGCTCCTCGGCCGGGTACGGCTGTCCGTGGCGCCGCTGGTGCACCCGCTGAACCCGATGCTCGGCCGCAAGCGCCGGGCCCGGCAGGTGCTCGCCCTGCTCGACGACTGCGCCCGCGAGATCCGCGGTCTGGTGTCCGTGGCCGCCGACCCGGAGGCCTCCCACGACGCCCGCCTCGCCGCCGCGTGCTGGCGGGTGGAGTCAGCGGTGGAGGCCCTCACCGGCGGCTCGGCGAACGTCCCCGCCGCCGCACTCCGGCCGCCCGCGACGGACACCGCCCTGACCCACCTGCACGGCCTGGAGCGCGCCCTCGCGGACCTGGCCGCGCCCCTGCGCACGCCGTCGGGCTCACCACGGGTCGGCGCGTAGCCGGCCACCGGGCTCACCACGGGTCGGCGCGTAGCCGGCCACCGGCACGGTCCCGGGCTTGTGTCCCCGGGTCTGCGGACGTCCCTCTTTTGGTCTAGACCGCCGGTGATCGACTGCTACCGTCGCCCCGAACAGCACTGACGCGAAGGGGACGACGGTGACAGACGGCGGACGACGGCGGCGCGCCTTCATCGGGTCGTTCACGGCGGCCGGCGGCCCCGGGATCGTGACGGCGGCCGTGGCCCAGGACACCGGTGCGCTCACCCTGCTGAGCAGCATGAACGGCCTTCGCGACCCCTCCTACCTGGCCCTGTCGGCCGACGGCGGGACGCTGTACGCGGTCAGCGAGACGGACGAGGGCGCGGTGGCCGCGTACCGCGTCGCCCACGACGTGCCCGAACCGGTGGGCCGGCCCGTCCCGGTCGGCGGCAACGGCCCCACGCACCTCAGCCTGTTCGCCGGACACGTCCTGACCGCCAACTACGGCTCCGGCAGCGTCACCGCCGTACCCGTCCGCGCCGACGGCTCACTCGCGGCCACCGCGTCCGGGGTGCTCACGCACACCGGATCGGGCCCGCACACCCCCCGCCAGCAGGGGCCGCACGCCCACCACGTCCAGCCCGACCCGAGCGGCCGCTGGGCCGTCAGCGTCGACCTCGGCACCGACTCGGTGCGGGTGTGCGGGCTCACGGAGGGCCGCCTCCGCGTCCACCACGAGACCGCGCTGCGCCCCGCCTCCGGACCGCGCCATCTGGCCTTCCACCCCCACGGCCCGTACGCCTACGTGCTCAACGAACTCGCCCCGACCGTCACCGTGTGCCGCTGGGACGCCTCGCCGGGTGTGCTGAAGCCGCTGACGGAGATCCCGGTGCTGCCCGGCGCCCCGGCCGGCGACGCCTACCCGTCGGGCGTGGTCGCCTCGGCCGACGGCCGCTTCGTGTGGACCGCCACCCGCGGCGAGGACGTCCTGTCCACCTTCGCGGTCGAGGAGGACGGCCTGAGACTGCTCGCCACCACCCCCTGCGGCGGACACTGGCCCCGGGCGATCGCCGAGTCGGGCGGGTTCCTCTACGTCGCGAACGAGCGCTCCGGCGACGTCGCCTGGTTCGCCGTCGACCCGGTCACCGGGCTGCCGCGGCACGGCGGCTCCGTCGCCGTCCCCGCCGCGTCGTGCGTGGTGCTCGGCTGACACCGCGCACGGACACCGCGCCGTCGGCGCGGTCGGCTGCGACCCCGGCCCGCCATGGCGTACGGCTCTGGTCCGGCCGGAGGCCGGCCGACCCGCCCCGCACGGCGAAGGGCCCGCTCCTCTGCCTGGAGCGGGCCCTCGGTGTGTACGGGATGCCGGGCGGGTCAGCGCACCGGCGTGCCCTGCGCCTGCTGCGGGGCGATGCCCAGCGCGGTCGTGTACTTGGCCAGGGCGAGCTTGCCGATCGCCGGGTAGGGGCCGAGCGCGTCGGCGGCCGAGCAGCCCGCCTCCCTGGCGGCCTCCGTGACCAGGCCCGGGTCGATCTCGGGCCCTATCAGGTACGGCGCGAGCGCCAGCTGCTGCGAACCCGAGGACCGCAGCTGCTCGGCGACGGAGGCGATCGAGCCCTCCTGGTCGAGCGCCGCCGCCATCACCGGCACGGCCAGGCGCGCGGCCAGCAGCATGCCGGTGATACCGGCCGCCTGCACGGCCTCCTCGCCGCCCACGGAGGCCAGGACGATGCCGTCCGCCGCGGTCGCCACGGTGAACAGGCGGGCGCGGTCGGCGCGGGCGAGGCCGGCCTCCGACAGCCGCACGTGCAGCGCCTCGGCGAGCAGCGGGTGCGGGCCCAGCACGTCGGTGAGGTCCGCGGCGATACGGCTTTCCATCACCGCCTGGCGTATGCGGCGCAGCAGCGACCCGTCGGGGCCGGCGAGCAGCGGCACGACGACGGCGACCGGGCCGTCCGGCTCACGGACGTCCAGGCCGGCGGCCTTGGCCTGCGCATAGCGGGCGGTGCGCTCCTCGGCGGCGCGCGTGAGCACGACCTGGAGCGTGGGGAACTCGGAGTCGTCCCCGTCGAGGTACCCGATCCGCGCGTCGAGGCCGGGCAGCTCGGAGCGGGCGATGCTCACGACCTCCTCGGCGAGACCGCGCGTGGCGGGACCGGGCGTGCCCGGCACCGCGAGGACGAGCGCGGGCGCGCCCTCGGGAGCCGCCAGGGGCTCAGGTCGGCGGTGCCGCCCGGGCTGGCGGGGTCGCGGCATTCGTACTGGCAGGCCGGACGCGGGCCCAGTGGGGGAGCTCATGGCGTCGCATGTTACTGGTTTCCGGGGTTCCCCTGTTCGGGGAGGGTGCAGGTGAGCGGTATCCGTCCGGTTTTGTCTGATGAGTTACGGACGGATCGCGAGTGATCAGCGCGTTCTCCCCGGGGAGGGCGCCGACGGGTGTGTGATGTGTACCACCTTGTCGGACAGGCGCCGTATGACCGTTCAATCCCCCTCTGCGGTCACCACCCGCAGCAGCTTCTCGTCGCCCGGCAGGGTGAGGTCACCCGTCGCCAGCCCGGCCGCGATGCGTACCGCGCCGTACAGCGGATCGCCCTCGGCGGGCACCCGCCGCGCGTGCGGGAGCCGCTTCGCCAGCTCCCGCTCCAGCGGCAGCAGAAGCGGGTCGCCCAGTGCGGACAGGCCGCCGGTCAGTGCGACCAGGGGCCGGCCCTCGGCCGGGCAGACGGCGGCCGCCGCGTCGGCGATGTGCCGGGCCGCGTCCCGCAGGATGCCCGCGGCGACGGGGTCGTCGGCGGCGCGGGCGGCCACCCGGGGCGCGAAGGAGGCGAGTACGGCGGGGCGGTCCGGGCGCGGATACAGCTTGCCGGGCAGTTCCGGCATCGGGCCGAACATCTCCTCGGCGGACGCCAGGAGCGGCTGGGAACCGTCCGCCCGCCCGTCCCAGGCGCGCAGCGCGGCCTCCAGCCCGGCCCGCCCGATCCACGCGCCGCCGCCGCAGTCGCCGAGCAGGTGCCCCCAGCCGTCGGCGCGGCGCCAGCGGGCCAGGTCCGTGCCGACCGCGATCAGTCCGGTGCCGGCGGCGACGACGGCGCCGGGCCGGGACCCGAGCGCGCCGGTGTAGGCGGTGACGGCGTCGGCGGCCAGGGCGACCGTGCGGACACCCAGCTCCCGCCGGAGGGCGGCGGGCAGCTCGGCCCGCAACGCGTCGCCCAGGGTGGCCAGCCCCGCGGCTCCGACGACAGCCGTGTCCAGCCCCACGGTCCCGGTCTCGGCAACCAACGCCCGCACCAGAGGCACCAGTTGAGTCATCAGGTGCTCCGGGTCGAGACCCCGCGGACCGGTGCGCACCGGTTCCCGGGTCTGCCGCCGGCCCAGCTCGCCGCGCTCCGCCGTCCCGACGACGACCCGCAGCCCGGAGCCCCCCGAGTCCACGGCCAGGAATCCGGGCGCGTCCGCCCCCGGCGCGGCCGGTGCGTTGGTCACGGCAGACACCGGTCGCCGCGGGCCGCCGACATCATGGAGGGAGGGCGCTGACCCCCGCGGAGTGGCTTGGGCACTGGACGCACCAAGCTCCCCTTCCTCTCGGTGACCGGCCGGGTGATCTGCTCGGCGACCGTGCCGCGGAGGAAGAGTAGCGGCTGGGGGATGGGCCCGCGCGGAGGATTCCCGTGTATGCGGTACGTCTGTGTGTGCCAGTAGAGTGACGCGCCGTGGCACCACGACCCTTGAACGAACTTGTCGACGCGGGCTGGGCGAAGGCTCTTGAACCCGTGGCCGAACGCATCGCCGCCATGGGGGACTTCCTCCGGGCGGAGGTGGCGGCGGGCCGGACCTATCTGCCGTCCGGGGCGAACGTCCTGAGAGCCTTCCAGCAGCCCTTCGACGACGTCCGCGTCCTGATCGTCGGGCAGGACCCCTACCCCACACCGGGTATGGCCATCGGGCTGAGCTTCGCGGTGTCGCCGGAGGTGCGTTCGCTGCCGGGGAGTCTGGAGAACATCTTCCGCGAGATGCATTCCGACCTCGGACTGCCCAGACCGTCCAACGGTGATCTGACGCCGTGGACGCGCCAGGGCGTGCTGTTGCTCAACAGGGCACTGACGACGGCTCCGCGCAAGCCGGGCGCCCACCGCGGGAAGGGCTGGGAAGAGGTCACCGATCAGGCGATCCGGGCGCTCGCCGCGCGCGGCAAGCCGCTGGTGTCGGTCCTGTGGGGCCGTGACGCGCGCAACCTGCGGCCGCTGCTGGGGGATCTGCCGGCGATCGAGTCGGCGCACCCGTCCCCGATGTCGGCGGACCGCGGCTTCTTCGGCTCGCGTCCGTTCAGCCGGGCCAACGACCTGCTGCTCGGCCTGGGGGCCGCGCCGGTGGACTGGCGACTGCCGTAGGGCATGGCGCGCGTGACTGCCCACCCGACGGGCCTGACCCCCCAACGCCCCGGAAGCAGACGGTCGATGATCCCGGCGAGCGTGTGTGGCGCCACCCGCGCACGGGTTCGCCGAGGCCCGTGGAGTCAGCCGGCCACGGTGTTGTAGTTGACGATTCCCTCCACCATGAGAGCGACCGCACCGGCCAGTGGACTGTCCGCCCCTTTGCTCACCACGTCGGGTAACCGGTGCGCCTCCTCCTCGGTGACTGCCACCATGCCCCAGAACGCGTTGTAGCCCGACGGATCCGCCGGCTTGTCGGTGGCCGCCCCGACCGTCGCCACGCCGTCCCTCTCGACCACGGCCAGTGCGCCCATCTGCTGCAGCGTGCCGGCGTCCCGCTCCTCGGCGGCCACCACGCTCCAACCCGCCACCCCGAGGTGTCGCAGGGCGCTGAGAAGACTGCCGGCACTGCCCGGACCGTTGATAACGATGTCAGGCAGGACAAGGGCGACCGGTCCCAGCGTCATCGGCAGGGCGGAGCGTATCGCGCCGTCGAGACCGGGCTCGAACGACTCGTCCTGATAGACGAAGACCATGTGGAAGAGGTCGGCGTAGCGCGCGAGATAACTCACCGTGTCCAGCTTGTGTGCCCCGAACACGACGACCAGGCGCACGTAGAGTCCGCTCTTCGCCAGTTCGACGACGGCCTCCAGGCTGCGGTCCAGCACGGTGACCCCAGGAGCGAGACAGTGCAGTTCCTTCGGGTAGGGCGCCCTGAAGCGCGTTCCGAACCCGGCGCAGGGCAAGATGATCGAGACATCGGGGATGGGCGCGTACGACCTATGCATGGAGTGGCTCTCAGGTTGTGTGAGGAACGGGAACCTTGCACGCCTCGTCGCGTACGGGCAGCCCGGGGCCGACGCTGCACCATCGGCCAGGAAGGCACGCTGGCGCTCACCGTAGCCACCGGGGACGCCTCACGCGAGAGGGCGTTGATCGACGGGGCCGTCCGCGAGTGGCCGCGTCGTCCGCCTTCAACTCCTCCCCGACGGCGCTCACTTGCTTCCCCGCCCGGTCGGCAGGACGTGCGCGGGCACCGCAGCCCGGTGTTCGGGGACCACCGCCGCGCGCCGCACCACGCGACGTACACTGCTGCCGCACACCCGCTACGGCTGCCGCGTCGCCGTCGATGAGGACCGCTCGACGCCTGGGCGGGCACCGACGGAATCGTCTGCGAAGACAGAACGAAGGAGGACGCGGAATGCGGGTGCTGTTGTCCACATACGGAACGCGTGGCGATGTCGAACCGCTGGTGGCACTCGCGGTACGGCTGCAGGCGCTCGGTGTGGAGGTGCGCATGTGCGCCCCGCCGGACGACGAGTTCGCGGAGCGGCTCGCGGGTCTTCGGGTGCAACTGGTGCCGGTCGGGCCACCGGTGCGGGCGCTGATGCGCGGGACGACTCTTCCGTCGGCGGCGGATCTGGCCCGGTACCGGACCGAGATGGTCGACACACAGTTCGACGTGTTCCCCGCGGCGGCCGACGGATGTGACGTGCTGGTGGCGGCCGGCCTGGCGCAGATCGCCGCACGGTCGGTGGCCGAGGCCGCGGGCATCCGCTACGTGTACGCCAGCTACGCGGCGGTCCACCTGCCGTCGCCGCACCACGCGCCGCCGCCGCGGCCGGGCTGGCCCGCGCCGGAGGCGAACGACAACCGGACGCTGTGGGAGGCGGACGCCCACCACGTGAACGCGCAGTTCGCCGAGTCCCTCAACGGCCACCGGGCAGCGCTCGGTCTGCCACCGGTGGACAACGTCCGCGACCACGTCTTCACCGACCGGCCGTGGCTGGCGGCGGACCCGGTCCTGGGGCCGTGGCGGGAGACCCCCGGCCTCGACGTGACGCAGACGGGTTCATGGGGTCTGCCGGACGAACGCCCGCTGCCGGCCGAACTGGAGGCGTTCCTGGAGGCGGGCACGCCACCGGTCTATGTGGGCTTCGGCAGCATGCGCCCGTCGGCGGACATCGCCGACCGGGCCGTCGAGGCGATCCTCGCGCAGGGACACCGTGTACTGGTCTCCCGTGGCTGGGCGGACCTGGACCTGGCCGACGGCCGGGACGACTGTTTCGCCGTCGGCGAGGTCAACCATCAGCGCCTGTTCGCCAGGACGGCCGCCGTGGTGCACCACGGCGGCGCGGGCACGACGGTGACGGCCGCCCGGGCGGGCGTACCGCAGGTGGTGGTCCCTCTTCAGCTGTCGGACAACCCGTACTGGGCGAGCCGGGTGGCCGACCTGGACATCGGTGTGGCACTCGATGGTCCGACCGCGACCGGCGAGTCCCTGGAGCTCGCGTTCAAGACGGCCCTGGCATCCGAGACCCGGGCGCGGGCGAGGGCCCTGGGCGGCGGGATCCGCACCGACGGAGCGGCCGTGGCCGCGAGCCTGCTGAGCGACGCCCTCCGGTGAGCCTTCGCCGGCTCAGGGAGCCTGTTCCGCAGGCGTTGATCGCGTTGTGACTGCCGCAGGGGTCGACTGCTAGCGTTCGGGCGCATGGAAGACGGCGTGTACGTGGGCAACGCGGGCAAGGACGCGGCGCTCGACCAGGGATGGCTGCTCGGGCACTTCAAGGAGCACGGTGGTCCCCGCCACAGCGAGGCCGTGGAGGTCAAATGGGGCGTCCACCCACGGGGCGAGCGGCGAGCGCGGTGGGTGAAGGGCGAAGTGCGGACAGCCCTCCTGGTGCTCATCAACGGTCGCTTCCGTATGGAGTTCCCCGGTCGTAGCGTGCTGCTGGAGGAACAGGGCGACTACGTGGTCTGGGGCCAGGGAGTGGATCACTCCTGGGTCGCGGAGGACGAGTCCGTCGTCCTGACCGTGCGATGGCCTTCCGTGCCCGGATACGCCGTACCCCGGGAGGAAGAGCGGACGAGCCCTTGACGGCGAGTGTGGCCCTGCCCGCCCCTCACCCGTAGCCAAACCGCCCCGGAGACCGGGCCGTTGGCGGGCTCAGCCCGGTTCGGGGGATTCGTGCGGGGCGTGGTGCACGGCCGTCACCCTGCCGCCGCGCCCGCCTCGCAGATCACGCGCCGCACCCGCCCCGCAGATCGACAGGTGGTCGAGGCCGGGCCTCGACCACCTCGCCTCATCCGGTCACCGACGCCCGCACGCACAGCACGTCCGGCAGGTGCGAGGCCAGGAGCTGCCAGCTGTCGCCGTCGTCCGCGGAGGCGTACAGCTCGCCGTTGCGGTTGCCGAAGTACACGCCCGCCGGGTCGGCGTCGTCCGTGCACAGGGCGTCGCGCAGCACCGTGCCGTAGTGGTCCTCCTGCGGCAGGCCGGCCGTGAGCGGCTCCCAGCTCCTGCCCGCGTCCGCCGTGCGGTAGACACGGCAGCGCCGGTCGGCGGGTACCCGGTCCGCGTCGGCGTTGATCGGGAACACGTACGCCGTGTCGCCGCGGCGGGGATGGGTGGCCGCCGCGAAACCGAACGTGGAGGGGAGGCCCTCCCCGATGTCCGTCCAGTGCCCGCCCGCGTCGTCGCTGCGGTAGACGCCCCAGTGGTTCTGCAGGTAGAGCCGGTCGGGGTCCGCCGCGTCCCGGGCGACCTTGTGCACGCACTGGCCGAACTCCGGGTCGGGGTCCGGCAGGAACACCGCGGACACACCGGAGTTGGAGGGTGTCCAGCTCTCCCCGCCGTCCGTCGTGCGGAACACCCCGGCCGTCGAGACGGCCACGGTGACCGCGCGCGGGTCACGGGCGTCGGTGAGCACGGTGTGCAGGCCCTCGCCGCCTCCACCCGGAACCCACTTCGAGCGCGTGGGGTGCTCCCACAGTGGGCGGACCAGCTCGAAGCTCTCCCCCCGGTCCTCCGAGCGGTACAGCGCGGCGGGTTCCGTGCCCGCGTACACCACGTCGGGCTCGGCCGCCGCCGGGTGCAGCTGCCACACCCGCTCCAGCGACGCCTCGGTGTCCGGCGGGAACTTGACGGCGGGGCGGGCCGGTTCCGTCCAGGTCCGGCCGAGGTCGTCGGAGTGGAACACGGAGGGCCCCCAGTGGGCGCTGTCGCCTCCGGCCAGCAGCCGCGGGCTGTCGCCGCGCGTGTCGATGGCGACCGAGTACACGGCCTGCGCGTTGAAGTAGGGGCTCTCGTCGAACGCCCAGGCGCCACCGCGCCGACGCCCGATGAACAGGCCCTTGCGCGTGCCCACGGCGAGCAGTACTTCGGTCATGCCGATCACCTCCGCGACATCTTTGTCTCAGACACCGGCCAGTCTGCACCCCGCCACTGACAGTACGCGCGAAATGCGCTTCGCCGCAGGTGGGAACGGTGGTGACGACCCGCCTCCCGGTGCCGGGACCACCTCGGGCCGGGGCGCGTGCGGGAGCCGGGAACCCATGGGACGGTGGAGTCACGGGAGCCGCCGTGAGCATCCCGGAGGCGTCTCCCGTATGGGAAGGCGGTCCGGCACGTTCCCGCGCTCATGAGGAGGATGCCTTCGATGGCGTTCCATGGTCCTAAGGTCTGGCTGTGGCGCTGGCGGCGCAACCCGCTCAGGCGCCGCGCGGACGCGGTGGAGGCCTGGGTCGTACTCGGCGCCTGGCTGCTCACCCTCCTCGTCGGAGTCCTGGCCGGTCTGGCGTCGACCCGGTCGGTCGAGGACGGGCTGGCCCGGGAACGCGTGGAGTGGCGTCCCGTCGTCGCCACTCTCACCGGGAGGGCCCCCGGAACGGCGTCCGCGCACGCGGGTTCGGCCAGTGGTGACCGGGTCTGGGCCAAGGTCGCCTGGACGGTCGGGAACACCTCCCACACCGGGCAGGTCCGCGTCCGGCCCGGCAGCGCCCCGGGCGCTCCCGTCACCGTGTGGACGGACCGGCAGGGCCGCCTGGTGACGCGGCCCGCCACCGTCTCCCAGGCCCGGCTGCGGGCCTCCCTGATCGGCGGCCTGGTGGGGGTGAGCGCCGCGGCTGTGCCCTTCGTCGGCGGCCGCATGCTGCGCGGCCGCATGGAACGCCGCCGCATGGACGAGTGGGACGTCGAGTGGTCCCGCTTCGGCCCGCTGTGGGGCCGCACGACCGGCTGACCTGCATCTCCAGCACGAGGGCCCCGGGCGACCCGCGAGACGGGCCGCCCGGTGAGAGGGCTGCTCGGGGAGACCGCCCGCCCGCACCCCGAGACGGCACGTTCGCCCGCCCACCGGCCCCGCCGCTAGGGCAGCGCCCGTTCCAGGATCGGGTTCAGGCCGGCGGTGTCGGGGAGCGTCCCGAAGGCGTGGCCCCAGTCGCCGCCGAGGCGGCTCGCGCAGAAGGCGTCGGCGACCGGGGCGGGGGCGTGCCGGACCAGGAGCGATGCCTGGAGGGTCAGGGCCATCAGTTCCACCAGCCGGCGGGCACCGGCCTCTGCCGTCTCGGACAGCATGCTCCCGAGCCGTGTCACGGCCCCGTCGAGCCGGGCGTCCGCCCCCCGTGCCAGGGCGAGTTCGCCGAACAGGGCGTCCGCGGCGCCCGGTGCCCGGCGCAAGGCCCGCAGGACGTCGAGGGCGTTGACGTTGCCGGAGCCCTCCCAGATCGACAGCAGCGGGGCCTCCCGGTAGTGGCGGGGCATGCCCGACTCCTCGACGTAACCGTTGCCGCCCAGGCATTCGAGGGCCTCCGCCGTGAAGGCCGGCCCCCGCTTGGTGACCCAGTACTTGCCGACGGCGGTGGCGATCCGGCGGAACGCGGCCTCCCCGGCGTCCCCGCGCACCGCCCGGTCGGCAGATCCGGCCAGCCGCAGCGTGAGCGTGGTCGCGGCCTCGGACTCCAGCGCCAGATCGGCCAGTACGTTGCGCATGAGCGGCTGGTCGACCAGCCGGGCGCCGAACGCGCTGCGGTGGCGCGCGTGGTGCCCCGCCTCCACGAGCGTCTTGCGCATCAGGGTGGCCGACATCATCACGCAGTCCAGACGCGTGCAGTTGACCATTTCGATGATCGTCTTGACGCCCTGCCCCTCGGGACCGACCAGCCAGGCGACCGTTTCGTCGAACTCGGGCTCGGAGGAGGCGTTCGACCGGTTGCCGAGCTTGTCCTTGAGCCGCTGGATGCGGAAGGTGTTGCGGGTGCCGTCGGGCAGGACGCGGGGCACCAGGAAGCAGGACAGGCCGTCCGGCGCCTGGGCCAGCACGAGGAACACGTCGCACATCGGCGCCGAGGTGAACCACTTGTGCCCGCGCAGGGTGTACACCCCGGGTTCGGCGCTGGGCGTCGCCACGGTGGTGTTCGTACGGACGTCGGAGCCGCCCTGCTTCTCGGTCATCCCCATGCCCGCCAGAAGGCCGGGTTTCTCGGTCGGCACCCGGAGTCCGGGCTCGTACTCGCGGCCGGTCAGCAGGGGTTCGTAGATCTTCGCCAGGTCGGGCTGTCTGCGCAGCGCGGGTACGGCCGCGTACGTCATCGACGTCGGGCAGCCGTGCCCGGCCTCGGTATGGCCCCACACCAGTCCGCCGGCGGTGCGGGCGACATGGGCGCCGGGCCGGTCGTCTGCCCACGGCGCGCCCGCGAGGCCCTCGGCGACCGCGACCCGCATCAGGTGGTGCCAGCTCGGATGGAACTCGACCTCGTCGATCCGGTTGCCGTAACGGTCGTGCGTGCGCAGTTCCGGCTCGTGCCGGTTCGCCAGCTCGCCCCACTCCTGCGCCTCGGCGCTGCCGGCCGCCAGCCCGAGCCGCCGGACGTCCTCCTCGGCCCAGCCGGCACCCTCCCGCCGGAGCCCTTCGAGCAGGGCGGTGTCCTCGGCGGCGTCGTACGGCGCCGACGGAGGGGGCTGGTTGGTGACGTCATGGGTGGTGTGGTGCTGGGGCGCGGGTGTCGGGGCCATGGACCCATGTTGCACTCTCGCTGCGGTCGCAGCAATAGTGCAACATCGGGAAGGGCCGTACAGTACGTGACCATGCCGAGGAACGTGTCCGTGCGGGCCGCCGAGGCCGGCCTGCGGCCGTTGTCCGCACGGTCGGTCGTGCTGAGCCTGTTGCTGGGAGCGCACCCGCCGGAGCTGTCGGCCGGGGAGCTCGTCCGGGCCGTGGAGCCCTTCGGCGTGGGCGCGTCCACGCTGCGCGCCGCGCTGAGCCGGATGGTGGCGGCCGGCGATCTGCGCCGCGCCGAGACCCGCTACCGTCTCAGCGACCGGTTGCTCGCCCGGCAGCACCGGCAGGACGAGGCCGTTCACCCGCACACGCGCGCGTGGGGCGGCGACTGGGAGATGGTCGTCATCACGGCCACGGGGCGCGGCCCCGCCGAACGCGCCGACCTGCGGGCCCGGTTGGCCGCCGGCCGACTCGCCGAACTGCGTGAGGGCGTGTGGCTGCGGCCCGCGAATCTGCGCCGCCCGCTGCCGGAGCGGCTCGACGAGGTGGCGCAGCACTACACGGCTCGGCCGGACCGGCCGGCCGGTGAACTCGCCGCCGCGCTGTGGCCGTTGGAGGACTGGTCCGCTTCCGCCCGGTCCCTGCTCGCCCGCGCCGGCCGGACCCGGCGTCCGGCCGACCGCCTGGCGACCTTCGCCGCCGTCGTACGCCATCTGCTCGCCGACCCGGTGCTGCCCCCCGAACTCCTCCCGCGCGACTGGCCGGGCGCGGACCTCCGCACCGCTTACGAGGGCTACCGGCAGGAGTTGGCAGACACGGTCCCGCAGCACGAGCACGAGCACGAGCACGAGCACGAGCACGAGCACGGCGGGGTGTGAGAGTGCGGCCGTACCCGGCGCCCCGCGTGACACCGGATACGGCCGCCTGCACCGTGCCGCGATCAGGGGAGTGCGTCACGGGAACCTGACGCCCACCGCCCGTTCGCGGCCCGGCACCCGAGCCCTCACCCGAGCTCTCACTTGTAGGTGATGTCCGACGCCGCGTACTTGCAGTACGTGCCGTCGGGGCCGGAGCCGTTGGTGGTCGGCTCCTTGCCGGTGTTGTTGCCGATGTACTTCTGGCACGGAACGATCTTCTTGTTGCTGTCCCCGACGATCGTGATGGCCTTCAGGGTCGCGCTGTCGCCGTAGTTGGTGTTGATGCCGACGAGCTTGTTGCCCTTGTAGGTCGCCTCGATCGTGTTGAGGTTGATCGTCCGCTTGTACTGGGCGCTCTTGCAGTTGCCGCACGAGCGGACGAACGTGCCGAAGTTCTTCACCGCGAAGTTCGAGACGTTCAGCGTGCCGGCGCCGTTGAACTGGAACACCTTGTCGCTGGCTTCCTTCGCGCCACCGCCGGAGACCGTGTAGACGTTGGACGACGAGGAGCCGAGGAACGTCGCCGCGTCCTCGCCGACGTCCTCCCACCACACGTTCTGCAGCGTGCAGCTGCCCAGGCAGTGGATGCCGTCCGCGGCGGGGGCGCCGATGATGACGTTCTTGAGGACCGCGCCGGCGGCCAGTTCCAGGATCGGCCCCTGGTCCTCGTCCTGGCTGCCGCTGCCGAGGTCTCCGGTGCCGTAGAGGCGCTTCATCCCGTAGTCCTTGGTGCCGGACACCGAGATGGTGGAGGAGACGGCCTGGCTGCCGTTCGCGGTGGGCCAGGTGGCGGCGGCGGCCGGAGTGAGAGCGCTTTCTGTCATGATCATGGCAACCGAGAGGCCGAGTGCGGCCATGGCGCCGGTCAGTGCGCGCGTGCGGGCGCGCGGCCGAGCTGCAGAAGTCATGTCCCGATTCCTTCTGTTGGTCAGTCTGTCCGTCTGGGGTGGGCCTGTCGTGCCTGCCGTGTCCGGAACGCCGGCCGGGAGCGTCAGAGCTTCCCGGCGCCGGCGCCGCCCGTCACCGAGGCGACGACGGTCGAGGCGGGCTCGGCGGTGTAGCTGTACGGAGGGGTGGTGAAGGTGCCGACCCGCGAGATCTCGGTGGCGGCTCCGCCGAGGTCGTTTCCGCGCAGGTTGGCGTAGCCGTCCACGTCGCTGTCGCGGCTGGTGGTGACCGCGACCACCGTCGAGCGGAAGACGTTGTTCTCCACGAGCATCTGGGCGCCCATGCGGGAGTGCACGGCGGTCTCGGCGCCCACGACGTAGTTGTCGTAGAAGTGACCGGTGCCGAAGCGCAGGCTGGGGATGCGGGAGTAGACGTTGCTGAACTGGTTGTGGTGGTACGTCACCCGCAGGTGCCCGGTGTCCTCGCTCGCGTTGTTGTCGCTGTGGCCGACGAGCGAGCCCTTGAAGTGGTCCTTGAAGGTGTTCCAGGACACCGTGACGTAGTCGGAGCCGTGGTTGATGTCGAGCAGACCGTCGTAGTAGTCCTTGTCGTGATTACGGTCCGCGGAGAAGGAGTTGTGGTCGATCCACACCTTCGTCGACGCCTGGACGGTGATGCCGTCGGCCGGCGCGACTGGCTTGCTGATGTTCAGGTTGCGGACGACGACGTTGGTCACCTTCTTCAGGCGCAGCCCGCCACCGGTGAAACCGGAGGACGAACCGACGCCCAGGACCGTCGTGTTGGAGCCGATGTCGACCTGACCGCTCAGCGAGATCAGGCCGTTGACCTTGACGACCTTGGCCGTGCTGCCGGTGACGGCTGTCTTGAAG
Organism: Streptomyces sp. NPDC043878; assembly: GCF_056435735.1. Lineage (NCBI taxonomy): Bacteria > Bacillati > Actinomycetota > Actinomycetes > Kitasatosporales > Streptomycetaceae > Streptomyces > Streptomyces sp. NPDC043878. The sequence continues at coordinate 150,776 of NZ_JBWKDW010000004.1, read as the reverse complement.
GCGCTCAGGGTCGAGACGGTGACGGCCGAGGCGCTGCCGCCTCCGGTGGTCCCGGCGCCGAAGCCGACCGGCGAGGTCTCCGCCGCGGCTGCCGACTGCGGGAGGACGAGGACGGCCGTCGTGGCGAGCGCGACGGCGGCGGCCGCCACCAGGGGGGATCTTTGCGGAGGTGTACGCGGGAGGGGACTACGCATGCGGGGTGCGTTCCTTCCGGGTGCGAGTGGGGTCGTGTACGTGAATGCCGTACGCCATGTTGAACGCCATGCGAGGGCAGTGCGGTCCATTGGGGGGTCACTTGCGCCCCTCGGTCACACTGCTGAACGGAACGTAGGGGGTAAGCGCTTTCTAGTCAACGCTTTGCGCAGACGACATTCGGCCACGCGCAAGGCGGCCGAGCTCAGGGGATCCGGTGCCGTGGGAGCGCTTCCATGGTGGCCTCGCCCGTGCCACGATGCTCGGCGGACGCCTCCCTTCCGAAGGGAGCGCTCCGACGGGAACCCCGGCGCGTCCCGGTCTGCCGACGGGACGCCAGCCGCCGAACCACGCCCGTGAAGCCGTGACCGGAAGGTTCGAGAACGTGTCCCCCACACCCCGCAACACCGCGCGGAGCGCGCCGCGTTCGCTGCTCCTGACGCTCCTCGCAGCACTGGTTCCGTTACTCGCGGCCACCCTGGTCGCCGCCCCCGCCGCCGCGCGGACCCAGGCGCCCGGCGCCGTCCCCGCCGCCACCCTGACCGAGGTCACCGGCTTCGGCGACAACCCCAGCAACCTCCAGATGTACGTCTACGCCCCGGCGAACGTCACCGCCCGTCCGGCGATCGTGGTGGCCGTGCACTACTGCACCGGGTCCGGCCCGGCGATGTACTCGGGCACCGAATGGGCCTCGCTGGCCGACCGGTACGGGTTCGTCGTCGTGTACCCGTCGGTCACCCGCGCGAGCAAGTGCTTCGACGTCTCCTCCCCGCAGGCGCTGAAGCGCGGCGGCGGCAGCGACCCGGTCGGCATCAAGTCGATGGTCGACTGGACCACCCGCACCTACGGCGCCGATCCGGGCCGCGTCTTCGCCACCGGCATCTCCTCGGGCGCGATGATGACGAACGTCCTGCTGGGCGACTACCCGGACGTGTTCGCGGCGGGCGCCGCGTTCTCCGGCGTACCGTTCGGCTGTTTCGCCACCACCGACGGCTCGGAGTGGAACAGCGCCTGCTCGGGCGGCACCGTGACCCACACCCCGCAGCAGTGGGGCGACCTGGTGCGCGGTGCCTACCCCGGATACGCCGGGCCCCGGCCGCGCATGCAGCTGTGGCACGGCACCGAGGACGACGTGCTGCGCCACCCGAACCTCGGGGAGGAGATCAAGCAGTGGACCAACGTGCTCGGCGTCGGGCAGGCCCCGGCCGCCACCGACTCGCCCGCCGCCGGCTGGACCCGCACGCGCTACGGCTCCACCGGTGACCAGGCGCCCGTGGAGGCCATCAGCCTCCAGGGCGTGGGCCACAACCTGTACAGCTACGGCATGGCGTCCCGCGCGCTCACGTTCTTCGGGCTGGACGGCTCCGGCTCCGGCCCGGGGCCCCAGCCGGGCGCCTGCCGGGTGGCCGCCACGACCAGCGCCTGGAACACGGGCCTGACCGCCTCGGTCACCCTCACCAACACCGGCACGAGCGCGGTCTCCGGCTGGCAGCTCGCCTTCACCCTGCTCGCCGGCCAGACCATCACCAACGGCTGGGGCGCCACCTACGCGCCCGCCTCCGGTGCGGTCACGGCAACGAACGCCTCGTACAACGGGACACTGGCGCCGAACGCGAGCGTCACCATCGGCTATCAGGCCGGTCACACGGGCAACAGCACGGCACCGGCGGCCTTCACACTCAACGGGAAGGCGTGCACAACCGGTTGACGTGCTCGAACCGGCGGTGGTCCGGGGGAACCCCTCGGGCCGCCGCCGGCCGTGGCGACGTCAGTACGGCAGCAGGCGCCCCGAGGGCGTCCTGCGGTCGATCGTCTGGTCACGGGACGGGACGGGCCGACGGCTGACACGAATGCGGATCTGGCGGTTCATGACGCCCTCCTCATGCCTGGTGCGACCAGCCTGGTCGCCGGCTCGGGCGCGCGCATCGTGCCCGGGAGGGATCTACCCCGATCTTGCCGGAGCACTCATCAGGGTCGCCCGTACTTCTCCGGGAGTACCTGCTCGTCGGCGGGTGCATGTTTTTTCCGGGGGCCTTTCCGGCATCACACGCTCCCGCGGACCCCCTCGCGCCCCCGTCGCCGGGCTCAGACCGAGCGGTGGTACTGCTCCGGCACCCGTACCCCGGCGCCGAGTTCGCGTGCCGCCTGCCGCGCCCACGACGGGTTGCGCAGCAGCTCGCGGCCCAGCAGGACCGCGTCGGCCTCGCCGTTCGACAGGATCTTCTCGGCCTGCTCGGCGTCCGTGATGAGTCCGACGGCGGCCACCGCCATCGGTGATTCGGCCTTCACGCGGGCGGCGAAGGGCACCTGGTAGCCCGGGCCGAGCGGAATACGCGCGCCGGATGCGTTGCCGCCGGTGGAGACGTCGAGGAGGTCCACTCCGTGGCCGTGCAGTTCGTGGGCGAGGCGGACCGTGTCGTCCGCCGTCCAGCCGCCGTCCTCCAGCCAGTCGGTCGCCGAGACCCGGAAGAACAGCGGCTTCTCATCCGGCCACACCTCCCGTACGGCGTCGACGACCTCCAGGGCGAAGCGGGCGCGGTGGGCGAACGAGCCGCCGTAGCCGTCGGTGCGGTGGTTGGAGTGCGGGGAGAGGAACTCGTTGATCAGGTAGCCGTGGGCGCCGTGGATCTCGGCGATCTCGAAGCCCGCGGCCAGGGCGCGGCGGGCCGCGTCGGCGAACTGCCCGACGATGTCCTGGATCTGAGCGACGGTCAGCTCCTCCGGTACCGGGTGCCTTTCGTCGAACGCCACCGGGCTCGGTGCCACCGGCTGCCATCCGTGGGCCTCCGGTCCGACGGGCGCGCCGCCCTTCCAGGGACGGTCGGTCGAGGCCTTGCGGCCACTGTGGGCCAGCTGCACGGCGGGCACCGTGCCCTGGCCGGCGAGGAAACGCGTGATCCGGCGGAACGCCTCGACCTGGGTGTCGTTCCAGATCCCGAGGTCGTAGGGGGAGATGCGCCCCTCGGGCGACACGGCGGTGGCCTCGACGACGATCAGTCCCGTGCCGCCGGCCGCGCGCGCCGCGTAGTGCGCGAAGTGCCAGTCGGTGGGCGCGCCCGCCGCCGGGCCCTGTGGAGCGGCCGAGTACTGGCACATCGGGGGCATCCAGACCCGGTTCGGGACGGTCGTGTCACGCAGGTCGAAGGGCTGGAAGAGTGAGCTCATGGCGAGCTGCTCCGTTCGTCGCGGGTCCGGTGGACGACTCGTACGATAGACTTCGTAGTACGGTGAATGTCAAACTACGAGAGATCTCGTACCAAGCCCCGTAGGCTGGGGTTCCCCCCAGTACGGGGAGCCCCCGGACGAACTGGAGCCAGCCGTGACCACCTCCGTCCCCGCCGCAGGCAGCCGCGACCTTCCGCACCCGGCGCGGGACGAGATCCGGCTGGAGGCGGTGCTGCACGCGCTGTCCGACCCGATGCGGCTGCGGATCGTGCGCGAGCTCGCCGCCGAGGGCGGCGAGCTCTCCTGCTCGCACTTCGTCCTGCCCGTCACCAAGTCCACCACCACGCACCACTTCCGGGTGCTGCGCGAGAGCGGGGTGGTGCGGCAGACCTACCGCGGCACGGCCAAGATGAACGCACTGCGCCGCGCTGCCCTAGACGACCTCTTCCCGGGACTTCTCGGCAGCCTGCTCGCCGCCGCCGAGCGGCAGGCCGCCCGCCTCGGCGGCTGAACCCGCCGCATCGGCCGTACCGGCGGAACCCGCCCCGCCGGGCAGATGGTTGAAGAGCAGGTTCAGGGCGATCGCGGTCAGGCAGCCGGCGCTGATGCCGCTGTTCATCACCGTCTGGAACCAGTCGGGGAACTTCGCGTAGACGGTCGGCACACCGACCGGCAGCACGCCGACCGCGACCGAGACGGCGACCACCGTCAGGTTGTGGTTGCCCCTGAAGTCGACCACGGACAGGGTGCGCAGGCCGCTCGCGGCCACCGTCCCGAACATCACCAGACCCGCGCCGCCCAGCACCGGCGCCGGTACCGCCGCGACCACCGCGCCCAGCTTGGGCAGCAACCCGAGCAGCACCAGGATGCCGCCCGCGGCCGCCACCACCCACCGGCTGCGGACCCGGGTCATCCCGACGAGACCCACGTTCTGCGCGTACGCCGTGTACGGGAAGGTGTTGAAGACCCCGCCGAGGACGGTCGACAGGCCGTCGGCCCGCAGCCCGTCCGAGAGGGACCCCGGCTCGACCTTCCGCCCGGTCATCTCGCCGACCGCGATCAGGTCACCGGTCGTCTCGGTCATCGTCACCAGGGCCACCACCAGCATCGACACGATCGCCGGCACCTCGAAGACGGGCGCCCCGAAGTGGAACGGCGTACTGATCCCGACCCAGCCGGCGTCCCCGACCCCGCCGAAGTCCGTGAACCCGAACGGCACCGCGACCGCGAGCCCCACCACGATGCCGGTCAGCACGGCGACCCGGCTCAGGAACGCCGGCGCGAACCTCTGCACGCCCAGCACCACCGCGAGGACGGAGCCCGCGAGGGCCAGGTTCTTCGGCTCCCCGAAGTCCTTCGCACCCGCGCCGCCCGCCGCCCAGTTGCCCGCGACCGGCAGCAGCGAGAGGCCGATGATCAGGATCACCGTGCCCGTGACCAGCGGCGGGAAGAACCGCAGCAGCTTCCCGAAGACCGGCGCGAGCAGCATGATCGCGAGCCCCGCCACGATCACCGAGCCGTAGATCGCGGGCAGTCCGCCGCCCGTCGTGCCGATCAGGACCATGGGCGAGACGGCCGCGAACGTGCAGCCCTGCATGATCGGCAGCCGCACCCCGAAGCGCCAGAAGCCGACGCACTGGATCAGGGTGGCGACACCGCACACCAGCAGATCGGCTGTGATCAGGTACGCCAGGTCCGCGGGCGACAGTTTCATCGCGCCGCCCACGATCAGTGGAACGGCGACCGCGCCCGCGTACATCGCGAGCACGTGCTGAAGGCCGAAGGCGGCCAGGTGCCGTACGGGCGGAATCTCGTCGACGGGATGGACGGGCGCGGTCGTTGCCATGGGCACTCCAGAGCGGCGGGAAGGGGAGACTTCCGGACTGCACGTGACCGTAGGCGCCTTGAACATTTTGTTGATTTCCGGGCTGTTGCCGCTGTGTGACCTGCCCGCCCGGCACCGCCGCATCCGCTACGAGCCCGTCCGCCGGGCCGCCGTCAGCAGCGACTCCCAGTCGGGCAGCTTGACGACGCCCCGCCCGAGTGAGGCCCCGAGCCGCGCCTCCGCCCGCTCGATCGCCTGCCACCCCGGCCACTCGACGGGATCGAACCCCTCGGCCCGCAACACCGCGAGCGGATCGCCCGGAATCTCCTGGCGTAGGACGGCGTCGGCGTCCTCGAGGAGCGACAGCACCGTCTCCTTCGCACAGGGCCGGTTGGTGCCGATGACGCCCGTCGGGCCCCGCTTGATCCACCCGGCCACGTACTCGCCCGGCGCGACCACCCCCTCGCGCAGCACCCGCCCGGCCAGATGGGGGACCGTGCCGCTCGCCGCGTCGAACGGCAGCCCCTCCGGCGCCACCCCGCGATAGCCCACCGAACGCAGCACCAGCTGCGCCTCGATGTCCTCGTACCGCCCGGTGCCCGTCACCCCGCCCCCGCCGTCCGGCCGAGTCCGCTCGAAGCGCACCGCGCCCACCCGGCCGCCGTCGGGGAGGAGGGCGACCGGACGCAGGAAGAAGCGCAACCGCATGCGGCGTGGCGCGCCGGTCGCCGCGATCCGCGTCCAGTCCCGCAGCACCTCCACGTTGCGCCGCTGCGGGGCGGGCAGGGCCGAGGGGTCCAGATAGGCCGGATCCAGCGCGAGCTCCGCCGGGTCCGCGCTCACGTCCGTCAGCGGAAGGGCGCCGAGTTCGCGCAGCTCCTTGGTGGTGAAGCGGGCCTGGGAGGGGCCGCGCCGGCCCGCGATGTGGATGTCGGTCACCCGGCTGGCGGCCAGCGCGGACAGGGCGGGCTGCGGCATGTCGGTGGGGCTCAGCTCCGCCGGGCCCCGCGCCAGCATGCGGGCCACGTCGACGGCCACGTTCCCGACGCCGATGACCACCGCCGAACGGACGCCGAGCACGAAGTCGCCGGCCTCGGCGTCCGGGTGGGCGCTGTACCAGGACACGAACTCGGTGGCCGACCAGCTGCCCGGCAGGTCCTCACCGGGGATGCCGAGATGCCGGTCGGTGGCGGCGCCCACGCAGTACACCACCGCGTGGTACAGCTCCCGCAGCCGGGCGCCGGACAGCCCGCCGGGTCCGATCCGGACACCGCCGAGGAAACGCACCCGCTCGTGCTCCAGCACCGTCCGCAGGTTCCCCTGCAACGACTTGATCTTCTCGTGGTCCGGGGCCACGCCGTACCGCACCAGGCCGTACGGGCACGGCAGCCGGTCCAGTACGTCGACACGCACCTCGGGATCGAACTGGACCAGGCTCTGGGCGGTGTAGCACCCGCTCGGCCCGGAGCCGACGACGGCGACACGCAGCACGGCGGAACTCCTTACCCGGAGGATTCAGCGGAGATCGCTCACGGCTCCAGGATGGCACCGCCGCCGCTCCGCTGACAGGGTGTGGCGGCCGGTCGGGGCGCGCGTGTCCTTTCGTACGGAATGTGATCATGAGGTTACGTTGCGTGTGTGCTAGAAGCATCCTTTCTTAATCTTTCTGACCGTTGTCCGACGGACGGCGCGGTGTCCGTGTGGCCCGCGTGGGAGGTGCGGGAGGACGGCGACGCCACCTCGTGGTTCAACGTGCGGCTGGCGTTCACCGACGGCGCCCGGGTCGACGCACTCGCCGTGGTGTCCGGGGGTGGGCTGTGCCTGGAGGACGTACGGGCCCGGCCGGCGCTGTCCCTGGACGACCTCGCCGTGCTCGCCGACTGGATCGAGGCGCCGCTGTCCGAGACGTGCGGAGCGGAGCCCGGGCCCGGCGAGCGGACCGGATCCGGCCGGGCCCGGCCGCCGTGGCCGTGCGGGGTCGAGGGGCGCTGGCTCGTCGCGCAGGAGTACCGCGCCGCACAGGAGGGAGGTGTCGATCCGGTGCTCGCGGTGATGTGCGCGACCGGGCACAGCCGCCGCAGATCGCTCAGGCTGATCGCCCAGGCGCGTGACGCCGGCTTGCTGGCACCCGGCCACGCCCGGCGCTGAGCGCGGCGAGGGGTCCCGCGGCAGCCGAGGACCAACGGCCCTATGGAGCAACTCCGTTACCGCATCTCCCGCATCCGGGTGATCTCGCTCGTCTGCTGGGCGACCACGTCGTCGGCCATCTCCTCGATGCGGATGTTGTTGCCCTGCCCCTTCACCTCGGCGGCCATGGTGAGCGCGCCCTCGTGATGCGTGACCATCAGCTTCAGGAAGAGCGCGTCGAACGCCTTCCCCTTCGCCGCCCGCAACCGGCTCAGCTGGGCCTCGGTCGCCATGCCGGGCATCCTGGTGTGCGTGTGACCGCCGCCCGCCGCGTCCTCGCCGTACGTCCGCAGCCAGCCCCGCATGCCGTCGATCTCCGGGCCCTGCGCGGCGGCGATCCGCTCGGCGAGCCGCTTGAGCTTCGCCGACTCGGCACGGTCCGGGACGAGTTCGGTCATCTCCAGGGCCTGCGTGTGGTGCTCGATCATCCCGCGCGCGTACGCCAGGTCCGCCGCGTTGGGGGAGTCGTCGTCGGCGCGCTGTTCGGCGGCGTCCGCGGCGGACAGGGTCCGGTTCGCCTCACCCGGACTGCCCGGCACGAGGACCGACGGGCCGGTCGCCGCCGGCGGATCCGCGTCGGACGAGGAGTCGCAGCCGCTCACCCCGAGGGCCGCCAGAGCGACCAGCGCGGCCGTGGCCAGGGGCGCGCGCGACGCGCGGCGTGGGAGCACAACGACCTCCGGTGTCAGGGGGGGGTGGGGCACACCTCGTGGGTGCCGAGGACCGTCCTAACACGCTTCCGCCCGCGAGTGATCAAAAACCTTCATTACGTCTTCGTTGCCATCTGTTGATATGTGCATGGTGAAGACGATACTGCGGGGGTGCGTGAACCGTTCCGACGCGGAACGGACCAAGGGAGGAAACAGTGATCCTGTCAAGCGACCCCCGAACGCGGCGCAGACGGCTGGGAGCGGCCGCCGCCGCGGCCGGACTCCTGGCGGCGCTGCTGACGGCCGGCCCCGCCGCCGCGACCCCCGACCCCGGGGACGGCACGGGTGCGGCGAAGGAGACGTCCCGGAGCGCCGAGGCCGAGGTGAGAGCGGCCATCTCCGACGGCGCGATACCCGGGCAGGACGAGATCGTCCACTCGGCGAACATCGAGCACCTCGCCAACGTCCCCAAGGAGGCCCTCGCGGGCTTCAACTCGGACCTCGCCTTCCAGGGCAGGTACGCCTTCGCCGGCAACTACGACGGCTTCCGCATCTTCGACATCAGCGACCCGAAGGCCCCGAAGACGATCGCCCAGGTCCTGTGCCCCGGCTCGCAGAACGACATCTCCGTCTCCGGTGACCTGCTGTTCCTTTCCACCGACTCCTCGCGCAGCGACAGCAGTTGCAACAGCACCGCGCAACCGGTCACCGAGAAGTCGTCGTGGGAGGGCATGAAGGTCTTCGACATCAGCGACAAGACGAACCCGAGGTACGTCGCCGCCGTCGAGACCGCCTGCGGCTCGCACACCCACTCGCTGGTGCCCGAGCGCAAGAACGTCTACATCTACGTCTCCTCGTACTCACCGAACGCCGCCTACCCCGACTGCCAGCCCCCGCACGACGGCATCTCGGTCATCAAGGTGCCGCGCAAGGCCCCCGAGCAGGCGGCCGTCGTCGGCTTCCCGGTGCTCTTCCCCGGTGAGGGCCCGGACGGCGGCGGCAACCCCGGCGCACCCACCAACCCGGGCGTCTCCAAGACGACCGGCTGCCACGACATCACGGTGCTGCCCTCCAAGGACCTGGCCGCGGGCGCCTGCATGGGCGACGGCATCCTCTTCTCCGTCGAGGACCCCGAGCACCCGAAGGTCATCGACCGGGTCCAGGACAACGTCAACTTCGCGTTCTGGCACTCCGCGACCTTCAACCAGAAGGCCAACAAGGTCGTGTTCACCGACGAGTTGGGCGGTGGCGGCGCCGCCACCTGCAACGCGGCGATCGGCCCGAACCGCGGCGCCGACGGCATCTACGACATCGTCGGCAAGGGCGACAAGCGCAAGCTCGTCTTCCGCGGCTACTACAAGATCCCCCGCCACCAGGCCGACACCGAGAACTGCGTGGCCCACAACGGCTCGCTGATCCCGGTCAAGGGCAAGGACATCATGGTCCAGGCCTGGTACCAGGGCGGCGTGTCGGTCTGGGACTTCACCGACTCCACCAGCCCGAAGGAGATCGCCTACTTCGAGCGCGGCCCGCTCGCCACCGACGCGCTCTCGGTCGGCGGCGCGTGGTCGGCGTACTACTACAACGGCTACATCTACTCGAACGACATCGTGAAGGGCTTCGACGTCCTGAAGCTCAGCGACCGGCGCACCGACCCCGCCCGGCGGGTGCACGTGCGGGAGCTCAACGTCCAGACGCAGCCGGACTACTTCGACTGACCGGACGCCTGCTCACCCGTCGCGAAGAACCGTGACAGATCGGTCTCGCACGTCCCGCCGGACGCGTCGCCGTCCGGCGGGACCCCCAGCTCCGGGGCCAGCCCGTAGCGCCGGAACAGATCGGCGCGCAGCGTCGGCACGGGCATCGGGACTCCCGGGACCAGGGCGGCGAAGACCGCGCCCATGAGCGCGGCGCGCAGCATCGGGTAGTCGGTGCCGACGTTCTGCGAGCCGCAGCGGGAGACGGTGTCCCCGAGCAGCTCGGACAGCCGCTGCTGCTCCGGGCACTGCACGAACCCCTCCGCCTGGAGCAGGCCCGCCATGTGCTGGCGCATCAGCACCGGCCGGTCCAGGGCCAGACCCAGGATCGCGTCGATGGCCCGCGCCAGGCGTTCCCGCCCGTCCTCCGTGCGCGGCTCACGCTCCAGGGCCTCCTCCAGCGTGCGGTGCATCAATCGGTGCACGGCCGACTGCACGAGCTGGCGCTTGCCGGGGAAGTAGTACGACACCAGACCCCGGGCCGAGCCCGCCCGGTCCGCGATGTCGCCGAGCGTCGTCGCGTCGTAGCCGCGCTCACCGACCAGCTCGACCGCCGCCTGCAGGAGCCGCTCCCGGGAACGCCGGCGCAACTCTTCATTGACCGAGGCGCTGCGCGGGGACATGCTGTAACTCCTGCGTTGACTGGTTGCCAGCCAACTATACTCAACGCGACCGGACCGGCCCGTCCCGGGCTCTGTCCGGGCTGCTGCCTGCCCTGGGCGGCGCGGGGGATCGTCCAGGGCGGGTGAGCACATCCGGGGCCGTCGTCCCGGGCCGGTGCCGCGACGGGCAACGTCTGCCCGTGAAGGAGCCGCGCCCGGTGCGTGCTCACGGCGTACCGGGCGTCGCGACGGGGCGAACGTCGCCTGTCGCGGCGCTAGTTCCTGGCCGGGTCGGGTTCCACCAGGTCCAGGACCGGCAGCAGTGCGTCCGGCCGCCGGGACACCGGCAGATGGTCCACGAAGTGCAGACGGCAGCCGAGGGCCGCCGCACCGCCGTCCGCACGCCGGTCGTCACCCACCATCAGGGTCCGGCGCGGATCGGCGCCGAGCGCGTCGCACGCGGTCGCGAACAGCCGCGTGTCCGGCTTCTGGACGCCGTGCTCGAACGACAGGACGTAGGTGCCGACGTAGGCGTCGAGGCCGTGTTCGCGGAAGACGGGCCGCAGGTCCCAGCCGATGTTGCTGACCACGCCGACACCGATCCCGCGCTCGCGCAGAGTCCGCAGCACTTCGGCGGCGTCGGGATACGGCGCCCAGGCGGCCGGCGTCATGTGGCGGTCGTAGAGCGCGTCGTGCAGTCGGGGGTCGGGCAGCGGCACCTGTCGGGAGAGGCCCGTGTAGGCGGCCCGGTGCAGCGCGGCGCTCTCGTCGCGGACGCGCCAGATGTCGGCGACCGCCTCGGGGATCTTCTCGGCGGGGGCACCGCCCGGCAGGGCACCGGTGCTTTCCAGGGCTCGGGCGCTCTCTCTCAGCTCTGTTTCGCCGAGGCGGAGCCCGAGGTCGTCCAGGACGGCGCGCAGCCAGGACTCGGCGGACTCGATGCGGAAGAGGGTTCCGGAGAAGTCGAACAGCACGGCAGACATGCGCCGGACTGTACCGGCGCCCTTCACCGGCGAACGTCCCGCCGGGTGGGGGTTCACGCCGCTCACAGCGGCAGCCGTCGGCGGTCGGGCAGGCGGTCGTACACCGCCACGGCCAGCGCCACCACGAGCCCGCCGAGCAGCCAGCCGCCCACCACGTCCGAGGGCCAGTGGACGCCGAGCCACACCCGGGTGAGTCCGACACCCAGGACGGAGAGCAGGGCCGCGGCCAGGGCCGTACGCCACAGGGTGCGGCCGGCGCCGTGGTGGTGGAGCAGCCACAGGAGCAGCCCGCACACGACCGTGGCCGTCAGGGCGTGGCCCGAGGGGAAGGCCGTGTAGTGGGCGGAGTCGACCGGGTCCGGCCAGACGGGCCGCGGCCGGTCCACCGCGGCCTTGAGGCCCTGCTGCAACAGTGTGGCCAGCGCACATGTGGCTGCGAGCCATAGTGCCGTCCACCATGCCGAGCGCCGCCACACCAGCCACACTATGGCGACCGCACACACGATGCGGAGGGTCAGGGGGTCCCAGACCCAGTCCGTCAGAACGCGGAACACATGCGTGGTGCCGGGTTCGTCGACCGCCCAGCGGTGGGTGGTGCGCGCGATGGCGCCGTCGACGGCGATCAGGGGGTGCCAGTGCACCGCCACCAGGGTGAGCAGCAGCGCGGAGCACACGACCAGAACGCAGGCGGCACGGGCGGCGGCGCGCTGCTCGGCCTGACGGGGCGGGGAGTCGACGGAGGGCGGGTGCATGCTGCGATCCTCGCCGACCTGCGGGGCGGGAGGCCAGTTCCGGGGCGGGCGACGGGCATCGGGGTGCGCGTGTGGGCGTCGCGTGCGGGGGGTTCGGGGTGCGGGGCGGTATCCGGGGGGCGGGGTTTTCAGGGTGCGGTGCGCTGGGGTCTTCGGGGGTGCGGGTTTTCAGGTGCGCGGGGTCGTCGGGTGCGCGGCGGTCTCCCGGGGCGTGGGATGGTACGGCCCGCGCGGCGGTCCTGGGGGTGTGCGGCGGTCTTGGGGAGCGCCGGAGTGCCGGGGCTTTCCGGGTGCGCTGCGGTCCCCGCGGCCGACCCGGTCGCCGCCACCGTCGGGCGGCAGGTCCGCCGTTCCAGCGCCCTGTCCCGGCGCCTATCCCAGCGCCCTGAGCCCCGGTACGAAGGCCACCAGCACCGGCACCACCGGCACCAGCGCGGCCGCCGCCGTCAGGCGCAGTCGGCGGCCCGCCGTGAACCGGTCGGGCGGAGCGAGCAACCGGTCCACCCGCCGCGGTACATGGGCCTGCGGCGTCGGGCCGGGACCGAAGACGCCCCGGTCCTCGTTGACCTCCACCAGCGCGAGCGCCGTCGTCAGCCGGCCGAAGCGGCGGGAGGCCATGTCGTCGGCGGCGAGTTCGACCAGGCGGTGCATCTCGTCGCGGAACGCGGCGAACACCGGTACCCGCGGGAACCCGTCGGCCAGCGCGGCCGAGCAGTGCAGCAGCCAGTCGTGCCTGGCCTGGGCGTGGCCCTCCTCGTGGGCGACCAGGGCGTCCACCTGCCGCGCCTTCAGCCGGCGCAGCGCGGCCGTCGTGATCACGAGCCGGGGCACGGTGCCCGACAGCCACCAGGCGTCGGACCGCTCACCCTCCAGGACCACGAGCCGGCCCGCCGGGCCCTCGCCGGGCAACCGCGGGGCCCTGACGAGGAGTTCGGCCCGCCGCAGCCGACGCCGGCTGCGTGCCCGTATGACTTCGCGCACCAGCATCGCCGCGGTCCACACGCCTCCGCAGGCGAGTGCCACCGCCGTCGCCGCCGCCCAGGGGCCCGCCGTCGCACCGGTCGCGTAGGCCCGTACGACGGACCGCGGTGCCGGGGCGAACAGGTGGCCGTGCAGCGCCTGCCAGGAGGCCGCCGCGCTGAGCGTCATCGACAGCGCGCAGCACAGCAGGACGGCCGCCACCACGCACTGCCACACCCACAGGGCGAGCACCGGCTCACGGTCCGGCCAGTCGGCCCGGGCGAGCAGCCGTGGGGCCACGACGGCGGCGAGCGCGCCGAGCAGCAACAGTGCCGCGGGGACCATCATGAGGGCAGCCTATGAGCGGGGAGCGGCCCCGGTGCGGCCTGCCGCGGCAAAGTGACGCAGACAACGGCCGCGCGCGGCGCGGTGCTCGTCGCGGGTCGTGTCGCCTTGACGTGCGTTTGCCGGGGATGCTCCGGGAGCGTCGGACGACGGCGAGGGCGTCGACCTGCCGACCGGAGCGGTACAGCGCCAGGGCGAGCGACCGCCTCGGCGACGGAACCGAGGGCGATCCGAGCCCCGGCCCGGCGTTCCACGGCGGTCAGCCGGAGTTCCGGTGCGCGGGCCCGGACGGCGGACGCCGGTGATGTCGCCGACCGCCGGCCACGGCGATGCCCCGGCGGGCACGGCGATGCCCCGGCGGGCACGGCGATGCCCCGGCGGGCACATGGCTCGGGCGGCTGCCGGGGCGGCTGCCGGGGCGGCGGACCCCCTCACTCCGTCAGTGGCCGGGGCGCTTGCTGGGGGCGGCGGACCCTCACCCTGTCAGTGGCTCGGGCGCCTGCCGGGGCGGCGGACCCTCACCCCGTCGGCGGCCCGGCGGCAACCCGGTTCCCCCGCCGCGACGCCCCGCCGCCCGTGCCCCGCATCCCGCGCCGGTCACAGGGTCAGCAGCATGGCCACCATGGCGATGCCCATCGCGAGTCGGCAGGCACGGGCCAGTTCCGGGCGGTCGCCCCAGGCGGCGGTGCCCGCGCCGGCCGTGGCGGGTACCAGGCGGGCGCCGGAGAGCAGGACGTAGGCGGTGAAGTACAGGAGAAGTACCGCCGTGAGCGGGGGAAAGCCGGGGCCGCCGTGCCCGGCGTGTCCGCCGGGCGGTGCGGGCGCGGCGCCCATCGCCACCGCCATGTAGACCATGGCGCAGGCCCCCACCAGGTGGTGCAGGTGGTGTCCGCCGGCCCGGGCCGCCCACAGGGCGTGCACGGTGGCCGCGCCGAAGACGGCCAGGTAGCCGGGCCAGGCCCAGGAAGGCGGGGTGAACGCGGTCGCGGGTACGGCCATCGCGGCCATCCCGAAGCCCATCACCGCCTCGCCCCCGGCGGCGCGGCGTTGTTCCTCGACGGTGCTGCGCATCCGCAGCAGACAGTAGGCGCCGGTGGCCGCGCACAGTGCCACCAGCAGCCAGCCGGGCGAAGCCGGTCCGTGCACGCCCACCTCCGCGCTCGACGGTCGGTCCGACGATCGGTCAAGGGATGCCCGGGCCGCGCGGCGCGCACGCGAGCGCAGGGATGTACACGGGGAGCGTTCGAGGGGGCACAGCAGGTGACCGGAGAGGGGGCGAAATTATTCACGAGTAAAACACCTGTTAAGGTGTTGGTCATGAGCAGCGCGCCCCCCACCCCCGGTACTCCGCCCGCCCGACGTCTCCCGCTGGCCGGCGTGCTGCGCCTGGGCCGGCCCTCCGACATCTGGTTCAAGCCCGCGCTGAGCGTGGTCGTCGCGGTCGCCCCGCCGAACCTGACCCTGCTGGCGCTGGGCCGGCTCGATCTGGCGATGTACACCATCGCCGGCTCCCTGTGCGCGCTCTACGCCCACAACCGCCCCTACGCCTCCCGCGCCCGCGCGCTGGCCTGGGTCGTGCTCGGCATGCTGGGCGGCCTCGCCGTCTCCCTGGTCACGGCGTCGCTCACGGGCAGCGCCGTCGTACTGGTCACCGTCGGCGCGCTGCTCGCGGCGGCCCAGAAGGTGGTGTGCGACGCGACCCGTGTCGGTCCGCCCGGGAACGTGATCCTGACCTTCGTCACCTCCGCCTCCCTCTTCGCCCCGCAGACCGTCGGCCAGGTCCCCGGCCACCTGGGACTCGCCGCCGCGGCGGGCGTCTGGGCCTGGCTCGTCTGCATGGCGCCCGGACTGCTGCGCCCGCACGGCCCCGAACGCCGGGCCACCGCCCACGCCCTGAACGCCGCCGCCGCGTACGCCACCACGCGCGGCACCGGCGAGGGCCACGCCCGGGCCCGCGCGGGCGCCGCCGCCGCCGTACACGCGGCCTGGCAGTCGCTGCTGTCGGCCGCGCCGCGCGACACCACCCGGCGCACCCTCGAACGGCTCGTCGTCCGCGCCGAGGTCGCCCTCGCCGCGCCCGCCGACACCGACCCGCAGCGGCTGTCCGCCTGGGCCCGCCAACTGCGCGGCAACGGCCCGCTCCCGCGCCCCGGACACCCGGCGGCCGACGACGACGAACTGCTCGGCGTGGACGCCGAACTGGCCGCCGCGCCCCGCCCGTGGTGGACCAGGCTCGGGCCGCTCACGCCCCTCGCCGTGCGGACGGCCCTCGGCTGCGCCCTCGCCGGCTACGTCTCCCTCGCCCTCGGTGTGGGCCGCCCCTACTGGGCCCTGGTCACCGCCGCCTCCCTCTACCAGGCCAACCTCACCCTGACCTGGAGCCGCGGCGTCCAGCGCGTCGTCGGCAACCTCGTCGGCGTGCTGCTGTTCGCCGCCGTCGCCCCGCTCGCCCACCTCGGCGGGGCGGCCCTCGTGCTGTGCTGCCTGGCCTTCAACTTCGGCGCCGAGGCGCTGATGGGCCGCAACTACTGGCTCGGCAGTGTCTGCGTGACGCCGATGGCGCTGCTCATCTCCGAGTTCGCCGGGGCGCAGGATCCGGGGCGGCTGATCACCGAGCGGGTCGTGGACACCGTGGTCGGCGCGCTGGTCGGCTTCGTCGCCGCCGTCGCGGTCACCAACCGGCGCGCGGGCGACCGCATCGAGTGCGCCCTGACCGTCGTGGAGGGGGCCCGCGCGGAGGCCGCCGCCCTGCTGGCCGGGGCGCGTCCCGCCCCCGTGGCGCTGGAGGCCGCCCGCCGGCGCCTGGCCGCCGCTCTGGTCGAGCTGCGCGTCACCGCGGAGGCCGCGTCCGGCGAGTGGTGGCAGCGGGCCCTGCCGCAGGAGCGGGTGGTGCTCACCGAGCAGGCCGCACACCGTACGCTCGCCGCGACGGTACGGCGCCAGGGGCTGCTCCTGGACCGGCGTGAGGGCAATACGACGGAGGGTGTACGGCCATGACGGCACCGAACGGGCGGCGGGCGGGCGCGACCAGGGACGACACGGTCGCCGCGGTCGTCCGGCAGTGGCAGGCCGTCCATCCCGAACTCGACACCGGGCCCATGGAGATCATCGGCCGCGTCAACCGCTGCGCCGCCCTCCTCCAGCAGGCCGAGGACGCCCCGCTGCGCCGGGCCGGTCTCAGTCGCGCCGAGTTCGACCTGCTGGGCGCGTTGCGCCGCACCGGCCACGAACTGACCCCGGGGGACCTGGCCCGGGAGACGTTCTCCTCGGGAGCGGCGGTCACCAAACGCCTCAAGGTGCTGACCGAACGCGGTCTGGTGGAGCGCCGGGGCGACACCCGCGACCGCCGCGTCGCCCACGTCCGCCTCACGGACGCCGGGCGGGACCTGGTGGACGGCATCCTGCCCGCCCAACTCGCCTACGAGACAGCCGTACTGTCCGGCCTCGACCCGGCCGGGCAGGACGAACTCGCCGGACTGCTGGGCGGCCTGCTGGAACAGCTCGAAGGACGCCTCGGGACCCTGCGCGGCTGAACCGGGACCGGCCGGGATCCGGAAGTCCCGGCGGGTGACCGGCCATTGACGCGACCGGCACCTCCTTCCTACGTTCGAGCCGACCGGTTCGGATCTCCGGCCGGTGTACGAGATGTCGGACGAAGGATGTGTGCCGTGGCATCAGCCGAGACCCCCGCGACCACCGTCACGCCCGCCTCCGTTCCCGAGCGGCTCACCGTCGACCTCGGGGCCGGGACGGGCCCCTTCCACGGCGGCGCGAGCGGAACGCTCTACGGCCTGTACGGCGACGGTGTACCCAGTCGCGCCGTGGTCGAGGGCATGTACGTCCGCACGGTCACCACCAAGGCCCAGGACGGCGCCCAGCATCCCGGCGCCGACGCCCTGGAGATCCTGCCGTCGTTCGTCGCGGCGGGCGGCAGGGACCTGTACCTCTACCTGACCGACATCCACCGCGGCTTCCCCTACGAGTGGCCCGGCCCGACCGGCGCGGAACGGCTCGCCGGGTACCGGGAGAGCGTCCGCCGGCAAGTCGAACAGGTGTTGTCCCTGGGCGAGTTGGCATCCCATGTCGTGTACGTGCCGTTCAACGAGCCCGAGGGCAACATGTTCGGCGAGGGGGAGTGGAGCCACGACCGGGTCTCCTGGCGCACGGACCCCCGGCACTACTTCGCGGCCTGGGCGGACTTTCACCGCCTGATCAAGGGCCTCCATCCCGGCGCGCGGGTCGCGGGCCCGAACACCTGCGTCCTCTACCCGGAGGTGCGCGACTTCCTGGAGTTCGCCCGGGACCACGACGTCCTGCCCGACGTGGTCACCTGGCACGAACTGTCCTCGCCCGCCGAGGTGCGGACCAATGTCGCCTGGTACCGGTCCCTGGAAAGGGAGTTGGGTATCGGCCCGCTGCCGGTCAACCTCAACGAGTACGCGCACAACTACCACCTGTCGGTCCCCGGGCAGATGGTCCAGTGGATCGCCGCCGTCGAGGAGTCGAAGGTCGACGCCGACATGGCGTACTGGAACATCGCGGGCAACCTGAACGACTCGGCGGTCGAGGCGAACAAGGGCAACGGCCAGTGGTGGCTGTTCAACGCCTACGGGCAGCTGACGGGCGACACCGTGCGCGTCACCGCGCCGCACCCGGGCGCGCAGTACACCCTGCAGGGCGTCGCCGCGCTGGACCGGACGAAGCGGCAGGCCCGGCTGCTGTTCGGCGGCGCGGGCGGAGTAGCGGACCTCGTCTTCGAGCACATCGACCCGGAGGTCTTCGGCGAAGCCGTCCACGCACGGCTCCTGGAGATCCCCTGGACCGGCCAGGTCGGCTCCTGCGCGCAGCCGCCGGTGCTGCTCGACACGCGCGTGCCCGTCCGGGACGGCCGGGTGACCCTCCGCGCCCACGACCTGCGGGAGATGTCGGCCTACCAGCTGATCCTCGCGCCCGGTGGCGGTGGCCCGGTCACCGCCCGGGCCACCGCCGGGTGGCGGCGGACGTACGAGGCCGAGGACGCCACGTACACCGGCGGCGGTCGCCGTCTGAACGGTCCCGAGGGATCGCCGGCGAACGTCGACCGGTTCGCCACGTCCGGCGGGTACCACGTGGGCGGGCTGCGCACCGGCTCCGACGGCGTGCTCACCTTCGACGTCGAGGCCCCGCAGGACGGCACGTACGTCGTCAGTGTCCTCGCCAACTCCCACAACCTCGCCGACCTGGTCCGCGAGCAGGGCCCCACCAACGTCTTCCTGCGCGTCGACGGCGGGCAGGCGCGCGAGCTGAGGCTGCCCCTCGGCTACAAGTGGGCCGTGTGGGGCCACACCGACACCGAGGTGACGCTCACCGCCGGCCGGCACCGGATCACCCTCGCCGCCCAGGACCCCGACCTGGGGGTCACCCGGGGCGACGCGGTCGTCGACCGGCTCGACGTGACCCTGCGCGAAGCCGACCCCACCGCCTACTACGACGCCGAGTACGCCGATCTCGGCTCGGGCGCGCACCCCGCCTACGACCACCGCGGCGCCTCGGGCCCCGGCGCCGCCGTACTGCCGCCGGGCGGCACCGCCACCTTCTGGGTGCACGCCGCCGAGGACGGCGAGGCCGCAGTGACCGTCGACCTCCTCGGCCCCGGCCGGGGACGGATCGCGGTCAACGGCGAGGACCTCGGGGCTCTCGCACCCGGTCCCCGCGCCCTGTTCCTGTCCGGAGGCATCAACAAGCTGACGATCACCGGGAGTTCGGAACTCCTGGTGCTGGACCGGGTGCAAGTGGGCCCGTCCCTGGGGCAGTTGCCCAGCACGGTGTACGCCGCCGAGGAAGGCACCGTCACCGGTGCCGCGACGGTGACCGGCGCCCACCCCTACGCCACCGGCGGCAAGGCGGTCGACGGCATCGGCGCCGGGCCCGGCAACGCGCTCACCCTGACGGTGGGCGCCGAGCGCGCCGGACGGCACGCGCTGACCGTCCGCTACTCCAACGGCGAGCAGGCGCCCGCGACCCACTACAACCCCGACCCGGTCTGCCGGCACGCAGACATCTCCGTCAACGGGGCCGCGCCGGTGCGCGTCCTGTTCCCCACCACCTTCCACTTCAACAACTTCTGGAGCCTGTCCGTCCCCGTCACCCTGGTGCGGGGAGCCAACACGGTCATCTTCACCGCCGAGGAACTTCCCGACTTCGACGGCGAGACGTACAACAGGTTCGGGCAGCGCTCTGCCTATGCCCCGGTGATCGACCAGGTCACGGTGACACCACTCGCCTGACGGGTGGGCGGCGGCCTGCCGGGCGGCGGCCGGGGGCGCCGGCCGGGGGCGCCGGCCCCGGTCACTGCTCGTCGCCCGCCCGGTACACGCCGAACACCGCGCCCTGCGGATCGCGCAGCACCGCGATGCGTGGTCCGTCGGGCACGGAGGTCGGCTCCATGAGGACGGTGCCGCCGGCGCCGGCGGCCACGCTCGAGACGGCGTCCACGTCCGCGGCGGCGAAGTACGGCAGCCAGTGCGGCGGCACCTCGGGCGGGAACTTGTCGTCCATCGTGACCATGCCGCCGAAGTCGGCGCCGTCGATGCCCCACTGGGTGTAGTGCGCCGAGGAGTTGACGCTCCAGCCGAACACCGTCGTGTAGAAGGCCGTGGCCCGCTCGGGGGCACGCGTCATCAGTTCCACCCAGCCGAGCGCGCCGGGCGCGTTGAACAGGCCGGCGCCCGGGAAGGCGCGCGCCTGCCACATCTGGAAGGCGGCGCCGCCCGGATCGAGCGCCACCGTGAAACGGCCCGCGTCGAACACGTCCATCGGTCCGACCAGCACGGTGCCGCCCGCGCCGGTCACGTCGCGCGCGGCGGTGTCCGCGTCCGGCACCGCGAAGGACACGTTCCACGCCACGGGCTGCGCCTCCTGGTACAGCGGGGACAGCGCGGCCACCGCCGCGTCCCCCAGGTGCGCGACCGTGTAACCGCCCGCCTCCTGGCGCGGGTCCGTCTCGGGACGCCAGCCGAACAGCTCCGCGTAGAACCCCTTGGCCGCCGCCACGTCGCTGGTCCCCAGCTCGGTCCAGCAGGGCCCGCCGGGCACCGGTTTCTCAAGCTTCATGGCGTTCCTTCCGCAGGGACGAACCCCTTCAGCACGCCAGTGCCGCGACAGGCGACGTTCGCCCCGTCGCGACGCCGGCACGCCCTCTCGCCGCACCGGCCGAAAGCCCCGGTACGTCCAGTATGAGCGCTTCCGGCCGGGGGGACTCCCAGAGCGCGCTCCCGGACGCCGCTCACTAACGGGCAGACGTCGCCTGTCGCGCCACTTGTCCCCGGCACAGCCGTGGGCCATCCGGCGCCCGGCCCGCGCCGTCGCCGTACGCCCACACCCGCACCGCGGCCGGGAGGACCACGCCCGGGAGCCCGGCGACCCGGGTGCCGGCGGCTCAGATGCCCGGCCGGTAGCGCAGCGGGTGGTCCGCCGGGATCTCCACCAGGACGATCCGTGTGCCGTCCGGATCGGCGGTCCACATCTCGATCAGCCCCCAGGGCTCCCGTACCGGCGGCCGCACGATCTCCACACCCCGCTCGCGCAGTTCGTCCTCCGCCGCGGTGACGTCCTCGACCTGGAGCCACAGCCGCAGGGCCGGGGGCGGCGGGGTGTCGGACCGTCCGGACACCTCCAGGAAACCGCCGCCGAGGAAGTAGACGATCCCGCGCTCCGGCCCGGTCCCGAACTCGCGGTGGACGGCGAGCCCCAGCTGCCGGCCGTAGAAGTCGTGCGAACGCTCGGGGTCGGTGGGGCGCAGCAGGATCCTGCCGCTCAGTACGTGGACCATGCACCCGGAGCTTAGGGCCTCACCGGTGCGGCGTTACCCTCATCCGTGCCGAGCCGTGCCGCAGATCGGAGCCTTCCCTCATGGACACCACCACCGCCGGACTGACCTTCCGTGACGCCGTCGACGCCGACGTGGACGCCCTGGTCACGTTGATCGAGTCGGCCTACCGCGGGGACGACAGCCGGGCCGGATGGACCACCGAGGCGGACATCCTGGAAGGGCAGCGGACCGACCCGGAGGGTGTGCGGGACGTCGTCAGGTCGCCCGACAGCCGGCTGCTGACCGTCGAGCGGGACGGGCGGATCGTCGCCTGCTGCCAGCTCGAACACCGCGGCGACCACGCCTACTTCGGGATGTTCGCGGTCAGCCCGGCCCTCCAGGGCGCCGGTCTCGGCAAGGTCATCATCGCCGAGGCCGAGCGGGCGGCCCGGGAGAGCTGGGGCGCCACGGAGATGCACATGACCGTCATCTCGGTGCGCGAGGACCTGATCGCCTGGTACGAGCGGCGCGGTTACCGCCGTACGGGCCGGATGACCCCGTTCCCGTACGGCGACGAACGCTTCGGCGTCCCGCAGCGCGACGACCTGCAGTTCGAGCTCCTGGTCAAGGAACTCGCCTGACCGGCACGCCCCTCACCGACCTCACGCCGTGAAGCGGCCGGTGCGCTTGATCTCCGGGTAGTCGGTGGTCGCGCCGTCGAGCTCCAGGGCCCGGACCAGACGCAACTGCTCCTGCGTGTTCACCACCCAGCCGATGATCTTGAGGTCGGCCTTCCGCGCGTGCTCGACGACCTCCAGGGTCAGCCGGCGGATGTTCAGGCACACGGTCGCGGCGCCCGCCTCCACGGCACGGTCCACGATGTCGGGGCCGAACCGGCTGCCGATGAGCGCGGTCCGCACACCGGGCACCAGGCGGGCGATCTCGGCGATCGCCTCGTCGTGGAAGGAGGACACCTCCACCCGGGAGACCAGGTCCCGCCGGACCATGACCTCGGCCAGCGCACGGGCCGCCGCCACGTCCTTGATCTCGGCCTGGAGCGGCGAACGCACGCCGTCCAGGACCTCCTCGAAGACCGGGACGCGTTCGCCGTGCCCGGCGTCCAGGGCGCGCAGTTCGGCGAGGGTCTTCTCGGCGATCGGGCCGGTGCCGTCGGTCGTGCGGTCCACGTCCGCGTCGTGCATGACGACGAGGGCGCCGTCCTTGCTCAGGTGCAGATCGAGTTCGATGACGTCGAGGCCGGCCTGCTGGGCGGCGACGAAGGAACGGAGGGTGTTCTCGGGCTCCAGGCCCATGACTCCGCGATGACCGATGGTAAGGAAGTTCAAGGTACAACTCGCTTCCGTCGACGGCGGCTCGGTCGCACGCGCGACCGGTGGCGGACGGCCGCGCGAACAGAGCCGCAGCCTAACGGCCACGTCCCCCGATGAACCCGCGCGTACACCGGGGATCCGGCCGGCGACCGTGCCGACCTGCCCCGCACGGCGCGAGGCCGTCACCCGGGGGTGGGCGAGTCCCGCCCGGATTGACCGGTAGCGGCCTCCGGGTGCGACCTCGCGTGTGACCGGGCGGAGCCTGGGTAGGAACCCTGCTGGTTTCCGGCAGGAAAAAGTGAGGTGACAACCACGCTGTGCAGGATAATCTCCCGAGTCTCCACTTGCTGGGAGGAAGCTCGTGTGTATACGGTCTCCACACGCTAGCTTCTCCCGTGAAGGATGGGACATGACGGAAATTCTTGTGCAGGTGGGTTCGGGGGAACGGATTCCTCCCGCGGCCAGGGTGGTGGAGCACCCGGCCTGGCCCGTCCTCAAGGATGCCGTGGAACAGATCCGGCCATGGCAGTCCAAGGACGGGTCCATAGACTTCGGGGCCGAGGGTGCCCCGGCCCCGGCGGACGCCGATCGCGCCGTCCGGCGTGTCGTACAGGCCGTCGAGGAGCTCTCCCCGCTGCTGCCGCACGACGGCGCCTACCACGAGGCCCTCGCCAAGGACCTGCGCCGCTGGGCCGACGACGGTTTCCAGGTGCCCGACTTCCTGGACTCGCTGCTGGCCTTCCAGCCCGCCGCGCACCGCGAGGACGGCCTCCAGCACCTCGTCCTGTTCCCGATGTACACGCAGAACGGCAACCCGGACCGCAACCTCGAAGCGGTCGTCCTGCGGATGGTCTGGCCGGAGTGGCTGGCCGAGCTGGAGCGCACCCGCTACGACAACCCGCTCTTCTGCGGGATCGCGTTCGAGGACTTCACGGCCGGCTACGACACCAACTCCGCCGTCCTCTTCCCCGAGACGATCGCCGTGCGCGAGGCGCCCGAGCGTTTCACCTGGGGCGGCATCTTCTGCGACCGCGAGGCGGCCCGCTTCCGCCGGGTCACCGACGCCGCCGTGGACGTCCTGGGCCTCCAGCTGCCCGAGGACATCGCCGCGATGGTCCACGACCAGAAGCGGTGCGAGGACGCCTTCGTCCTGTGGGACATGGTCCACGACCGCACCCACAGCCACGGCGACCTGCCCTTCGACCCGTTCATGATCAAGCAGCGCCAGCCGTTCTGGATGTACGGCCTCGAAGAGCTGCGCTGCGACCTCACCGCCTTCAAGGAGGCCGTGAAGCTCGCCGAGGACGGCGTCCCGCAGGCCCGTGACGTGCAGTACGCGGTGCTGTTCGACCGCATGTTCCGCTTCCCGGTCACCGGCGACCGCGTGCGCAACTACGACGGCCTGGGCGGCCAGCTCCTCTTCGCCTACCTGCACAAGCACGACGTCGTCCGCTGGACCGACAACAAGCTCCACATCGACTGGGAGCGCGCCCCGCAGGTCACCAACCAGCTGTGCGCCGACATCGAGCGGCTCTACCGCGACGGCATCGACCGGCCCAAGCTCGTCCACTGGTTCGCCGGCTACGAGCTCGTCTCCACCTACCTCGCCCCGCACCCCGGTTCCCGCTGGGCCAAGGGCCCCGACGCCCTCGACCTGAGCCTGCCGCCGCGGAAACTCGTGGACGACGTGCTTCCCGACGAGTTTCCGCTGAGCATGTTCTATGAGGCACTCTCCAAGAAGCTGAAGGACGTGATCGCCTCCACTCGGGGCATCACCGCGGAGAGCGCCGAACCGGTGGCCGCGTGAGCGACCGCGCACAGAACACTGCTCAGGAGGCGAGGAACATGGTGGGGAACGGGGCTCTCAGCGGTGCGGTGATCGCGGTGGCCGGCGCGGGCGGACCCGCGGGACGGGCGGCACTGGTCCGGCTCGCGGAGGCGGGCGCGACCGTCGTCGGCGCGGACAACGATCCCGAGCGGCTGGCCGAGGCCGTGGACGCCGCCCGCTACGGCCACGGCGGCGCCACCGTGGTCGGCGAGACGGTGGACCTGCTGGACCTGGAATCGACCCGTGACTGGGCGGTCCGCGTGGAGAAGGAGTTCGGCCGCGTCGACGGTGTGGTCCACCTCGTCGGCGGCTGGCGCGGCAGCGAGACCTTCGCCAAGACCAACCTGCACGACTGGGACCTGCTGGAGATGCTGCTCATCCGCACCGTGCAGCACACCTCCCTCGCCTTCCACGAGGCGTTGCAGCGCAGCGACCGCGGCCGTTACGTCCTGATCAGCGCGGCGGGCGCGAGCAACCCGACCGCGGGGAACGCGGCCTACTCCGCCGCGAAGGCCGCCGCCGAGGCCTGGACGCTCGCCCTCGCCGACTACTTCCGCAAGGCGGGGATCTCCGAGGGCGCGGACGGGGCGACGTCCGCGGCTGCGATCCTGGTGGTGAAGGCGCTGGTGCACGACGCGATGCGTGCCGAGCGCCCCAACGCGAAGTTCGCGGGCTTCACCGACGTCAAGGACCTGGCCGAGGCCATCGTCGACGTCTGGGCGAAGTCCGCGTCAGAAGTGAACGGAAACCGTCTGTGGCTGACCGAGAAGCCGTGAACCCTCCCAGGACCGACGCCCGGCGTCACCACGACCCGGGCCTACGGGGCTTCGCCAGCGACAACTACGCAGGGGCCCACCCGGAGGTGCTCGCCGCCCTGGCCCTGGCCAACGGCGGGCACCAGGTCGCCTACGGTGAGGACGACTACACCGACAACCTCCAGCAGATCGTCCGCAGCCACTTCGGGGCCACGGCCGAGGCGTTCCCGGTCTTCAACGGCACCGGCGCCAACGTCGTGGCGCTCCAGGCGGTCACCGACCGCTGGGGCGCGGTGATCTGCGCGGAGAGCGCGCACATCAACGTCGACGAGGGCGGCGCCCCCGAGCGCATGGGCGGACTGAAGCTGCTCACCGTGCCCACCCCCGACGGCAAGCTCACCCCCGAGCTGATCGACCGGCAGGCCTGGGGCTGGGAGGACGAGCACCGTGCGATGCCGCAGGTCGTCTCCATCACCCAGACTACGGAGCTGGGCACCCTCTACACGCCCGACGAGATCCGCGCGATCTGCGACCACGCCCACGGGCACGGGATGAAGGTGCACCTCGACGGCTCGCGGATATCGAACGCGGCCGCCTCCCTGAACGTGCCGATGCGCACGTTCACCAACGCGGTCGGCGTCGACATCCTGTCCCTGGGCGGAACGAAGAACGGCGCGCTGTTCGGTGAGGCCGTCGTGGTCATCGACCAGGACGGCGTCCGGCACATGAAGCACCTGCGCAAGCTGTCCATGCAGCTCGCCTCCAAGATGCGTTTCGTGTCGGTGCAGTTGGAGGCCCTGCTCGCCAGGGACCTGTGGCTGCGCAACGCCCGCCACGCCAACGAGATGGCCCAGCGGCTGGCCGAGGGCGTCCGCGCCGTGCACGGCGTCGAGATCCTCCACCCGGTGCAGTCCAACGCCGTGTTCGCGCGACTGCCGCACGATGTGAGCGAACGCCTGCAGAAGCGGTTCCGCTTCTACTTCTGGGACGAGGCCGCCGGTGACGTCCGCTGGATGTGCGCCTTCGACACCACCGAGGACGACGTCGACACGTTCGTGGCCGCCCTCAAGGAGGAGATGGCCCGCTAGGGCGCTTGCATAGGTATGCGGTCACTCGAAAAGTCATTGACTGTCGAGTGGCCGCTTTCCTATGCTCCACCGGTATGGAGCTGATCCAGGACACGCCCGACCTGTCTGCCTATCTGGCCGCCGACGAGGTCATCGACCATGACCATCCGGTCGTCCGCGAGGTGGGCGCCCGGCTCGCCGACCGTGCACAGGATTCGTATGACTATGCGCGGGCCGCGTACGAGTTCGTTCGCGACACGATCCCGCACTCCGCCGACAGCGGTGACCCGAGGGTCACCTGGCGCGCCTCGGACGTCCTGGAGCGGCGCACCGGCATCTGCTTCGCCAAGGCCCACGCGCTGGCCGCGCTGCTGCGCGCGGAGGACATCCCCACCGCGCTCTGCTACCAGCGCCTGGCGCACGACGACGGCAGCGGCCATGTTCTGCACGGGCTGGTCGCGGTGCGCTTCGACGGGTCATGGCACCGACAGGACCCCCGCGGCAACAAACCGGGTGTGGACGCCCGTTTCTCCCTCGACGGGGAGCGGCTGGCCTGGACGCCGGAGCCCGGGTCCGGTGAGCGGGACTGTCCGGTTCTGTACGCGGCACCCCACCCGGTCGTGCTGACGGTGCTCCGGGCCGCACCCGACCGGCCGCACCTGTGGAAGACGCTTCCCGCCGAACTGTGAGAACGGCTGGGGTACCGGGCGCCGACCCGGCCTGTACGCACAGGTGTTGGGGCGCGGCCTCACGCCGGCCGCGCCCGACTCTGCGTACGTCAGCGGGTCTCGGCCTCGCGGACCTGCTCCGGTGTCGGTGCCGTACCGCCGAGGTGGGCCGGCATCCACCAGGTGTCGTCGGCGTCCCTGGGGCGCACCGGATAGGCGCGCTGCGCGGCTTCCAGGAGTTCCTGTACGCGCTCGCGCAACTGCCGGGTGATCACGCCCGCGTACTTGTCGCGGGACGCCTCGATCGCCTCACCCACGCGGATGGTGACCGGGATGTGGCTGCGCCTGAAGTTGCGCGGCTGGCCCTTGGTCCACAGCCGCTGCGTGCCCCACACCGCCATCGGGATCAGCGGGACGCCCGCCTCCTGGGCCAGGCGCGCGGCACCGGACTTGAAGCTCTTGAGCGTGAACGAGGGCGAGATCGTGGCCTCGGGGAACACGCCGATGATCTCGCCGGCCCGCAGTGAGTCCAGCGCGTGCGCGTAGGCCGCCTCGCCCTGCTTGCGGTCCACCGGGATGTGCTTCATTCCGCGCATCAGGGGACCCGAGATCCTGTGCCGGAAGACGGCCTCCTTCGCCATGAAGCGAACGAGGCGTTTCTGCGGAAGCGCGGCCAGCCCGTCGAAGATGAAGTCCAGATAGCTGATGTGGTTGCTCACCAGCACGGCTCCGCCCGAGCGCGGGATGTTCTCCGAACCCTTGAGGTCGATCTTGAGGTCCCACGCCTTGAACAACGTGCGGGCGAGACCGACGACGGGACGGTAGACAAGCTCTGCCATGGACGGAGTGGACCCTTCCTTCTCTGCCGGGGAGGTGCCCCCAGCGAAAAGTTACGCAGCCGTAGGTTTACGGCATCCCGCAGATCGTGCCCCAAGAACGGGCGGGGAGCCAGTCCTGTCACCCGGGAACGGCGAGATTCTCGTCACGTCGGCCAGTGATCCACCTCGGGCTTTTACGCCGCCTTTACTCGGCGCGTACCGTCATCCGACGCACGAGCAGGTACATCTCGCAACCCAGGCAGTACCCGAAAGCGGCATTGAGGAACGCGGCCGCGAGCGCGGCCCCGGTGGCCGCGAGTCCCAGCCAGCCGGGCCCCAGCGTGAGGCCCACCAGTCCGACGCCGGCGAAGGCCAGCCCCACCGCCTGCGCGAACCGCGGGGGTTCGGGCGACTCGAACCGCGTCGGCGGCCCGATCCGGGGGCGTACGAGGGTGCGGAACAGCCAGCCGTAGGGCGAGCGGCCCACCCCGCCCGCCGCCCCCAGCGCGAAGGCCAGGGTCTGCCAGGCCAGCAGCCAGGCACTGCCCGTGATCAGCACGACGGCCAGCACCAGGGCCGTCACGGCCGCTCCGAAGCGCGGACCCCTCACATCGATGTCCATGAATCAAGCATTCCGCATGGGTACGTCTTCGGGGGCCGGGAATCTTTGCAGTCTCGTGAACGCTGGAGCAACTGATGAGTGGACTGGTGGTGTGCGTGGCGGTGCTCGCGCTGGCGAGCGCCTACGGAGTGCTGCACCGGCGGCGGAGCGGGAGGGTGCGGGTGCGTGGGCGTGACGACGGCAAGCGGCTGGGCACGGCCCAGTTGGGCCGGGAACTCGGGGAGCGGGCCACGCTCGTCCAGTTCTCCAGCGCCTTCTGCGCGCCCTGCCGGGCGACCCGGCGGGTACTCGGCGAGGTGGCCGGCATGGTGCCCGGCGTGACCCACGTCGAACTCGACGCCGAGGACCACCTGGACCTCGTCCGCGAGCTCGACATCCTCAAGACCCCGACCGTGCTGGTCCTCGACGCCGACGGCCGGGTCGTACGGCGTGCGACCGGGCAGCCGCGCCGGGCCGACGTGATCGCCGCGCTGGGGGAGGCGGTTTGACGAGTCGTAGGGGAAACGGCGGAAGGCTCCGTACGCGAGTCGGCGGGGGTGCCCTCACGGGAAGCGGGACAGGGGCGCGTACCGGAATCGGCCCAAGCGGCCCCGGCGCCGACGGCCGGCCGTCGGGCGGGCCGACGGTGAGGCAGCTCCCATATCCCGGAACGTACTTGACTGCGCGCACCACGTATCGTCAGCCTGACCGTATGCCTTCACCACTCCTTCTCGTCGGACGGGTCCACGTCGACCTGGCCCGCACCGCGAGCGCGCGCTGTCCGGGCTGTTGAGCAGCCACGGACCAGCTCGTCACCTCCCGCAGAAGGACAAGTCCATGACGGCCACACCCGGCCTCGGCACCCCTCAGCTCGCCTCTCCCGAACTGTTGCGCTCCGTCTTCCGGCGGCACGCGGCGGGAGTCGCCGTGATCACCGCCGCCGGCGACACCGGCCCGGTCGGCTTCACGGCGACCTCTCTCACCTCCGTCTCCGCCGAGCCGCCGCTGCTCTCCTTCGGCGTCAGCACCGGCGCTTCCAGCTGGCCGGCGATATCCGGCGCCGAGCACGTCGGCGTCCACATACTCGGTGAGCACCAGCAGGACCTGGCCGGCGTCTTCGCCCGCAGCGGCGCGGACCGCTTCGGCGCGCCCACCGCCTGGCGTGAGGGCCCCGAGGGCGTCCCCGTCCTCGACGACGTCCTCGCCTGGCTGGTGTGCCGCGTGGTCGGGCGGGTGCCGGCCGGGAACCACCGCATCGTCGTGGCCGAGGTCGTGGTCGGCGACCCCGCCGGACCGGGGCGCCCGCTCCTCTATCACCAGGGACGGTTCAACGGCCTCCGGGACTGACCCGCGGGCCGCTTCGCCGGGAACTCTCCCCCTGCGAAGCGGCCGGGTTCCGATTACGCTGCGTTGCACAGGTCACAGTTCAAAGCGCTTGCTTAGCGGGAAAGAACTGGGTGTACTGACGAGTAATATTCCGGTCGGAGCGCAGGCCGCCCCGACCGGGATCGGCCGCTTGAGGCGCCTATGCTGCCTGCAAGAGGCAGCCGAGAAATGACGATGCAGTAGGAGAGCCGGCGTGAGCTTGAGGATCGTTGTCACTGTGAAGTACGTGCCCGACGCCACCGGCGACCGGCACTTCGCCGATGACCTGACCGTCGACCGGGACGACGTCGACGGTCTGCTCTCCGAGCTGGACGAGTACGCGGTCGAGCAGGCGCTGCAGATCTCGGAGAACTCCGACGACGACGTGGAGATCACCGTCCTGACGGTGGGCCCCGAGGACGCCAAGGACGCGCTGCGCAAGGCGCTGTCGATGGGCGCGGACAAGGCGATCCACGTCGAGGACGACGATCTGCACGGCACCGACGCGATCGGTACCTCCCTCGTGCTGGCGAAGGCCGTGGAGAAGGCCGGCTACGACCTGGTGATCTCCGGCATGGCCTCCACCGACGGCACCATGGGCGTTATCCCCGCGCTGCTCGCGGAGCGCCTGGGTGTCCCGCAGGTGACGCTCCTGTCGGAGGTTTCGGTCGAGGGCGGCACGGTCAAGGGCCGCCGCGACGGCGACAGCGCCTCGGAGCAGCTGGAGGCATCCCTGCCCGCCGTGGTGTCGGTCACCGACCAGTCGGGTGAGGCCCGCTACCCGTCCTTCAAGGGCATCATGGCGGCCAAGAAGAAGCCGGTGGAGTCCTGGGACCTGTCGGACCTCGACCTCGAGGCGGACGAGGTCGGCCTGGAGGGCGCCTGGACCGCGGTCGACTCCGCGGCCGCCCGTCCGGCCCGCACGGCCGGCACGATCGTCAAGGACGAGGGCGAGGGCGGCAAGCAGCTCGCCGAGTACCTCGCGGGCCAGAAGTTCATCTGAGCCCGACACGCCGACCGCCCCTCCCCTTCGTTTCGCAGGAGATCAATCCCATGGCTGAAGTTCTCGTCTACGTCGACCACGTGGACGGCGCCGTCCGCAAGCCCACCCTGGAGCTGCTGACGCTGGCCCGCCGCATCGGCGAGCCCGTCGCCGTCGCCCTGGGCAACGGCGCCGCCGACACCGCCGCCGCCCTCGCCGAGCACGGCGCGGTCAAGGTCCTCACCCACGACGCCCCGGAGTACGCCGACTACCTCGTCGTACCGAAGGTGGACGCCCTCCAGGCCGCCGTCGCCGCCGTGTCCCCGGCCGCCGTGCTGGTGCCCTCCTCCACGGAGGGCAAGGAGGTCGCCGCCCGGCTGGCGCTGCGCATCGGTTCCGGCATCATCACCGACGCCGTCGACATCGAGGCCGGCGACGAGGGCCCGGTGGCCACCCAGTCGGTGTTCGCCGCGTCCTTCACCACGAAGACCCGGGTCGCCAAGGGCACCCCGGTCATCACGGTCAAGCCCAACAGCGCCGCCGTCGAGGCCGCCCCGGGCGCCGGCACCGTCGAGGCCCTCGACGTCACCTTCTCGGCGCAGGCCACCGGCACCAAGGTGACCAGCCGCACGCCGCGCGAGTCGAGCGGGCGTCCGGAGCTGACCGAGGCCGCGATCGTGGTCTCCGGCGGCCGAGGCGTCAACGGCGCCGACAACTTCGCGATCATCGAGGCCCTCGCCGACTCCCTCGGCGCGGCCGTCGGCGCGTCGCGTGCCGCGGTGGACGCCGGCTGGTACCCGCACACCAACCAGGTCGGCCAGACCGGCAAGGCCGTCTCCCCGCAGCTGTACATCGCCAACGGCATCTCCGGCGCCATCCAGCACCGCGCCGGCATGCAGACCTCGAAGACGATCGTGGCCGTCAACAAGGACGCCGAGGCCCCGATCTTCGACCTCGTCGACTACGGCGTGGTCGGCGACCTCTTCGACGTCGTCCCGCAGCTCACCGAGGAGATCAAGTCCCGCAAGGGCTGATCGCCAACCGGCATGCGAGGCCCCCGCGACCACCACGGTCGCGGGGGCCTCGCGCACGTTCAGCGCAGGGTGAGCGAAGCCTGTACGGGCAGGTGGTCGCTCGGGAACTGTCCGTCGCGCGAGAACGTGTTCGCCCGCGCGCCGTGCACGGTCACGCCCGGCGTGGCCAGGATCCAGTCGATGCGGTCCCCGCCCGGGACGAGCGGCCGGTAGCCGTGGAAGGTCCCGTACGACGGCCCCCGCTCGGCCGCCGCGTCCCAGGTGTCGACCAGGCCGATGCCCAGCATCGCGTCGTAGACGGCGTCGCGGTGGGCGGGGGCGTTGAAGTCACCGGTGACCAGCAGCGGCAGGGTCGGGTCCAGCCGCGCCGTCCGCCGGGCGATGAGGGGCACCGAGCGCAGGCGGGCGTCCGGGCTGCCGCTGTCCAGGTGGGTGTTGAGCAGGTAGAACTCCCGCTCCCCGTCCCGGAGATCGCGGAAGCGCACCCAGGTGACCATGCGGATGTTGGAGCCGCCCCAGGTGTTCGAGCCGATCACCTCGGGGGTGTCGGAGAGCCAGAAGTGGTCGTACTCGGCGGGGGCGAGGCGCCGGGTGTCGTAGAAGACCGCCGTGAACTCGTCGCGGCTGCCGCCCGCACGGCCGGTGCCGATCCAGTCGTAGTGCTCGCCGAGGTCGGACTCGATGTCCCGCAGCTGGTGGTAGAGGCCCTCCTGGGTGCCGAGGACCGCGGGGGCCTCGCGGCGCAGGAGTTCGCGCATCACCGGGCGGCGGACGGCCCAGCTGTCGGGTTCGGTGGCGGCGGCGAAGCGGAGGTTGAAGCTCATCACCTCCAGCCGCCGGCTGCGGCCGCGCGGCGTGGAGGCGGATGCCGTGCTGAACAGGGGGAGGGCCAGCACCGCGGCCACCGCCGTCCGCAGGCCCGCCCGGCGGGTCACCCGGCTCAGGTCCGTCACGCGCATCCCTCCCTCACGGGCCAGGATGAGGGCTGTGCCCGGTCGTGCGGAAGAAGGCGTGGGGGAAGAAGTGACGGACGGGCCGGGCCGTGGACGGGTGTTGACCGGCGGGAAGCTCCCCGGATAGCTTCGCTCTACGGATTGTTGATTCCGTAGAGCGGAAAATTGGAGGGTGTGGGATGGGTCAGGGCCAGCAGGAGAAGGTCGCGACGAGCCTCGCGGGCGCCGTGAGCGAGGAGATCAGTGCCTCCCTCGCGCCGGTCGACGCCGAACTGGAGCGCCGCTACCCGGGAGACCCCGGCACCCGCCAGCCCGTCCACACCGTCTACGTCCCCGCCGACGTCTTCAGCGCCGGCACCGTGCGCTCCTGGGGCGACCAGGCCCTCGCCGCGCTCGACGAACACGCCCCCGAGGCCGCCTCCTTCGCCGCGGTGCTCGGTCTGTCGGACGAACTCGCCGGGCCGGTGTACGACCGCGTCCGCGCGAAGCTGGAACGCGAGCCGGTGGAGGACCTGCGGGTCGACTTCGAGGACGGCTACGGCAATCGGCCCGACGCCGAGGAGGACGCGGCGGCCGCCCGCGCGGCCAGGCTCATCGCCGAGGCGTACCGCGACGGCACGGCGCCGCCGTACATGGGTATCCGCATGAAGTGCATGGAGGCCCCCGTGCGTGAGCGCGGCATCCGCACCCTCGACATCTTCCTCACCGGCCTCACGGAGGCCGGCGGCCTGCCCGAGGGCCTGGTCCTCACGCTGCCGAAGGTGACCTACGCCGAGCAGGTCGCCGCCATGGTGCGGCTCCTGGAGGCCTTCGAGAGGGCACGCGGCCTCGAACCCGGCCGGATCGGCTTCGAGATCCAGATCGAGACCAGCCAGTCCATCCTCGCCACCGACGGCACCGCCACCGTCGCCCGCATGATCCAGGCCGCCGAGGGCCGCGCCACCGGCCTGCACTACGGCACCTTCGACTACAGCGCCTGCCTCGGTGTCTCCGCCGCCCACCAGGCCAGTGACCACCCTGCCGCCGACCACGCCAAGGCGGTCATGCAGGTCGCGGCGGCGGGCACCGGCGTACGCGTCTCGGACGGCTCGACCAACGTCCTGCCGGTGGGCCCCACGGAGAAGGTCCACGACGCCTGGCGCCTGCACTACGGCCTCACCCGCCGCGCCCTGGCCCGCGCCTACTACCAGGGCTGGGACATGCACCCCGGCCACCTCCCCACCCGCTACGCGGCCGTCTTCGCCTTCTACCGCGAGGGCTTCGCCCGCGCCGCCGCCCGCCTCGCCCGCTACGCCAACCGGACCACCGGCGACGTCATGGACGAGCCCGCCACCGCCAGGGCCCTCGGCGGCTATCTGCTGCGCGGCCTGGACTGCGGCGCCCTCGACATCGCGGAGGTGGCCCGCCTGAGCGGACTGACCCGCGCCGACCTGGAGGCGTTCGCCTCGCCGCGGCGCGCCGATCTCACGGTCCCGGCGGCGAGCCGGGGCTGAGCGGGCAAAGGCGCGGGCGGGTTCCTCACCGGCCCGCACGCGTCAGTCGGCGAGCGGTGGCGAGGGCGCGCCGGGGCCCGGAACCCCGGTGGGCCGTGTCGTCACGCAGTGCTCCAGGCCCGATGCCGTCACCCGCTTCTCCTCGGCGAACAGCCGCGTGCCGCGCTCGCACAGACGGTGGTCGGCGCGGGCGCGGGCGCAGAACTCCTCGGGCGTGACACCGAACAGCTCCCGCCAGCGCGCCGAACCGAGCAGGAGTTCGGAGATCAGCTCCCGCTGGCCCGGGTGGGTGCGCGGGACGCCGGTGCCGTCGTGCAGGACGCCGTGCCGGTTGACGTACGCGTAGGCGCCCGGCAGCGGCACGCCGTCCGCCGCCTCGATCCGCACCTCGGACGCCGGGAGCCAGGCCCGGCCGAAGTTGCCGCCGGGCAGCGGCACCCCCTCGCTGGCGTCGACCACCGCGAGCTGCTCGTCGTCGAGCCAGATGACGAACAACTCCCGCACGGACGCGGGCGCGTGGAACGGGGACGCCGACACGTAGCCCAGGCGGCTCACATGCGCGGACACGCCCACACCGACGCCCGTCACCCGGGAGCGCACCATCGGGATCGGCGAGGTGATCCCGGACTCGGCCATTTTGTCCCGCAGTTGACCGGGGTTGGCGTTGGAGCCGACCGCGAGGACGGGACTGCGACCCTCGTGCACCGGGCCGTCCAGGGGCAGCAGCCGGTTCCCGTGCAGGATCCCCGACTCCCGCGGCCAGGCCCCCGGATACAGCAGCGGACGGTCGCGCGGGGCCTCGGCGAGACCCAGCGTCTCCAGCGTGCGGCCGGTCACGGTCGGCTCACTCCGCCGGCGGCAGCTCGCCCGAGCCGCGGGTGATCAGCCGGGTCGGCAGCTCGATCCGCTCCGGCGCCAGCAGGGTGCCGTCCAGCTGCCGGAAGAGGCGCTCGGCGGCGGTCCGGCCCAGGGCCGCCGCGTCCTGGGCGACGACGGTGACGCCCGGCTGCAGCAGATCGGCGAGCTCGATGTCGTCGAAGCCGACCAGCGCGACCTGCCGGCCCCGCTCGGCGATGACCCGGATCACGGTGACCGTCACCCGGTTGTTGCCGGAGAAGACGGCCGTGACGGGCGAGGGGCCGGACAGCATCTCCTCGGCCGCCGCGCGCACCCGCTCGGGGTCGGTGACGCCGAGCGACATCCAGGCGTCCTCGACGGGTATGCCCGCGTCCTCCATCGCCGCCCGGTAGCCGCGCAGCCGCTCGGCGGCCGTGTGGATGCGGGGCATGTCGCCGATGAAACCGATCCGGCGGTGGCCGTGGGCGATGAGGTGGGCGACGCCGTCGCGGGCGCCGCCGAAGTTGTCCGACAGGACGACGTCCGCGTCGATCTGCCCGGCCGGGCGGTCGACGAACACCGTCGCCACCCCCGCCTTGAGCTCCGGTTCGAGGTAGCGGTGGTCGTCCCCGGCGGGGATGACGACCAGCCCGTCCACCCGCCGCGCGCACAGGGCCAGCACCAGTTCCTGCTCGCGCTCCGGGTCCTCCGCGCTGGAACCGTTGATCAACAGGGCGCCGTGGGCGCGGGCCACCTCCTCGACCGCGCGGCTGAGCGGGCCGTAGAACGGGTCCGCGAGGTCCTCGAGGACCAGGCCGATGCTCGCTGTGCTGCCCTTGCGCAGGACCCGGGCGCTGTCGTTGCGGCGGAACCCCAGCGCCTCGATGGCGTCCTGGACCCGGCGTTCCGTCTCCGGTGTGACGCCCGGCTCGGCGTTGACCACACGCGACACCGTCTTGAGCCCGACGCCCGCACGCGCCGCCACGTCCTTCATGGTCGGACGGGTGCCGTAGCGGCTCCCGGGGAGGCGGTCGGCTCGGCGATGGGTCTCGGGCACGGTACGGCGTCCTGTCCTGTCGTCCACGGGAATGCGGCGGTCCGTGATGGGGATGCGGCGGTCCATGATTTATATGAAGATGTGGCGTCGAGCATAGAGCCTGGACAACGTTGTCAGATGCGCGAGACACTGTCCACCGCAATCTCCGGACCGCGCCCCCCGCTGCGACCGGCCCCCCTTTTTCTCATGCCTGACGGGGAGATCCGACACTGATGCACACCGACCTAGTGGCCGCGCTCGACATCGGCGGCACCAAGATCGCCGGAGGGCTGGTCGACGGCCACGGCAGAATCCTGGTCCGCGCGCAGCGCGCCACGCCCGCGCAGCAGGACGGTGAGACCGTGATGCGGGCCGTCGAGGAGGTGCTCGGCGAGCTGACCGCCGCGCCCCGGTGGGGAAGTGCCACAGCCATCGGCATCGGCAGCGCCGGCCCGGTGGACGCCTCCGCGGGCACGGTGAGTCCGGTGAACGTGCCGGGCTGGCGTGACTATCCGCTGGTCCGGCGGGTCCAGGAGGCGGCCGGCGGGCTGCCCGTCGAGCTGATCGGTGACGGGGTGGCCATCACGGCCGCCGAACACTGGCAGGGCGCTGCGCGCGGACACGACAACGCGCTGTGCATGGTGGTCTCCACGGGTGTCGGCGGCGGCCTGGTCCTCAACGGGCAGCTCCATCCGGGCCCGACCGGCAACGCGGGCCACATCGGGCACATCAGCGTCGAACTCGACGGCGACCCCTGCGCGTGCGGCTCGCGCGGCTGTGTGGAGCGCATCGCGAGCGGCCCGAACATCGCCCGGCGCGCGATCGAGGGCGGCTGGCTGCCCGGCCCGGACGGTGACACCTCCGCCGAGGCGGTGGCCGCCGCGGCCCGCGCCGGCGACCCGGTGGCCGTCGCCTCCTTCGAGCGCGCCGCGCGGGCGCTGGCCGCGGGCATCGCCGCCACCGCGACCCTCGTCGAGATCGACATCGCCGTCGTCGGCGGGGGAGTGGGCAAGGCCGGCGACGTCCTGTTCGCCCCCCTGCGGGAGGCGCTGACCGACTACGCGACCCTGTCCTTCGTCCGCCGGCTGACGGTGACACCCGCGCAGATGGGCACGGACGCCGGTCTGGTGGGAGCGGCCGCCGCG
The DNA here is from genome assembly GCF_056435735.1 of Streptomyces sp. NPDC043878. Lineage (NCBI taxonomy): Bacteria > Bacillati > Actinomycetota > Actinomycetes > Kitasatosporales > Streptomycetaceae > Streptomyces > Streptomyces sp. NPDC043878. Next base: position 113,656 of record NZ_JBWKDW010000004.1, on the reverse strand, counting down.
GCACTCGCGGGACGCGAGTCCGCGGCCGCGGTCTGAACGGAGGGGTCCGGAACCAGGCGGCAGGAACGTTCAGGCGGGGCCTGTGGGGTGTCCCGGTGGGTCGGGGGGCCGGGGGCCGGGGGCCGGGGGCCGGGGGGCCTGGTCGACCGGCGGTCCCGCCTTCATGCGGGCCCCGCGCGGTGCGTGGGGAACCCCGGTGGGGCTGCCCGCCACGGGGCGGGTGGCCGAGATCGGCGTGCTCGTGCTGCGCTCGGACACCGAGCTCCTGCCCAAGAACCGCCGTGGCGTGCCCGGCTGGCTGTCCGGCGGCGGTGGCCGTGTTGTGCCCGGCCGTATGTTCGACGCCTGTCGCCGTGTTCTGCCCGGCTGGCTGTCCGGCTGGCTGTCCGGCGGCGGTGGCCGTGGCATGCCAGGCCGCATGCTCGACGCCCGTCGCCCTGTCGTGCCCGGCAGCCTGCCCGGGCCGCCTGTTCGGCGCAGGCTCCGCCTTCGAGCACCCGCGGGGGCCGGACGCCGCCGCCGAGCTCGTGGCGCGGGCCCGTGACCCGGTCGGCGGCCCGGGCGTGACCCACGCGCCGTTTCCCAGTTGAACCGGTCATGAAGAAGCGCAGCATGCTCGCCATCGCCTCCCTGGCCACCGGTTTCGTCGTCGCGGCGATCACCCCGTCCCACGCCGCGGTGTCCGACCTCGGCGACCTCGACGTCGGCGACACCCTCAGCAGCGTCGACCACACCGCGGCCGGCGACAGCCTCGCCGTCGACGAGAACGCCCTGGGCCGGAACGGCTGACGGCCACTCCGCACGACCGTGGCGCCGGTGCTCCGAAGAGGGGGCCGGCGCCACAGTCCTGCGCCCTCAACTGGAGCTGGTTTCCGTGGCAGGGTGGAGCGGGCAAGCCACAGGGGGCCAACAGAAGAGGGGGAACCGTGATCGTCTGGATCAACGGTGCGTTCGGTGCGGGGAAGACCACGACCGCACGGGAACTGATCGACCTGATCCCGAACAGCACGCTCTTCGACCCCGAGGTCATCGGCGCGGGGCTCACGCACATGTTGCCGGCCAAACGCCTCACCGAGGTCGGTGACTTCCAGGACCTGCCGATCTGGCGGCGTCTCGTGATCGACACGGCGGCCGCGCTGCTCGCCGAGCTCGGCGGGACCCTCGTGGTTCCCATGACCCTGCTCCGCCAGGAGTACCGCGACGAGATCTTCGGTGGGCTGGCCGCACGCCGGATCACGGTCCGGCATGTGCTTCTCACCCCGGCGGAAACGATCCTGCGGGAGCGCATAGCCGGGCGGAAGATCCCGCCGGACGCGCCCGACGGCGAGATACGCGTCCGGCAGTGGTCCTACGACCACATCGAGCCGTACCGCGCCGCCCTCGCCACCTGGCTCACGGCCGACGCCCACCCCGTCGACAACGGCGCGCTGACGCCGTACGAGACCGCGGTCCGGGTCGCCGAAGCCGTGAGGGCCGGTGCCGTGCCGGTCTGCGACATCGTCCAGACCCCGGAACCCACCGCCGAGACGCTCGCCGCCGGAGTGCTCCTGTTCGACGAGCAGGACCGGGTGCTGCTGGTGGACCCCACCTACAAGGCGGGCTGGGAGTTCCCCGGCGGCGTGGTCGAACGCGGTGAGGCACCCGCCCGCGCGGGGATGCGCGAGGTCGCCGAGGAGACCGGGATCACGCTGGCGGACGTACCGCCGCTGCTCGTCGTCGACTGGGAGGCTCCCGCGCCGCCCGGCTACGGCGGCCTGAGACTGCTCTTCGACGGCGGCCGGCTCGACTCCGCCGCGGCCCGCCGGCTCCTGCTGCCCGGACCCGAACTGCGCGGCTGGCGGTTCGTCAGCGAACAGGAGGCCGCGGACCTGCTGCCCCCCGTCCGCTACGAGCGGCTGCGCTGGGCGCTCCGGGCGCGGGAGCGCGGCGCGGCGCTGTATCTGGAGGCGGGGATACCGGTCGGCTGACGCCCCTCACTGGCTCGGCCGGCGCCGCCCCACCCGCCGTGCGCACCCATCCGTCGGGCGCGCGGGCTGTGCGACGCCGGAAGTGTGGAGGCCCCCGTCGCGCGATGGGGGCCTTCGCCGGGCAGCGCCCCGGCCGGGCTCAGACGGCCGCGTAGTTGCTCAGGAACAGGGCCTCGGCGACCGACAGCCGCTCCAGCTCCTGCGGGGACACGCTCTCGTTCACGGCGTGGATCTGGGCCTCCGGCTCACTGAGGCCGATGAGGAGGATCTCCGCGTCCGGGTAGAGAGCGGCGAGGGTGTTGCACAGCGGGATGGAGCCGCCCTGGCCGGCGTACTGCATCTCCTGGCCCGGGTAGGCCACCGTCATCGCCTCCGCCATCGCCGCGTACGCCGGGCTGGTCGTGTCGGCGCTGAACGCCTGGCCCTGACCGATCTGCTCGGTGTGGACCCGGGCACCCCACGGGGTGTGCGCCTCCAGGTGGGCCTGGAGCAGCTTGGTGGCCTCGGCCGCGTCCACACCCGGCGGCACCCGCAGGCTGACCAGCGCGCGGGCGCCGGCCTGCACGGACGGCGTGGCGCCGACGACCGGCGGGCAGTCGATGCCCAGGACGGTGACCGCCGGGCGCGCCCAGATGCGGTCGGCGACGGTGCCGGAGCCGATCAGTCCGACGCCGTCGAGCACCCTGGCGTCCTTGCGGAACTGCTCCTCGTCGTACTGCAGCCCCTCCCACCGGGTTTCGGGGGTGAGGCCGTCGACGGTCGTGGAACCGTCCTCGGCGCGCAGCGAGTCCAGGACGCGGATCAGCGCGCCGAGCGCGTCGGGCGCCGCGCCACCGAACTGGCCCGAGTGCAGGTTCCCTTCGAGGGTGTCGACCCGCACCCGGACGAGGGTCATGCCGCGCAGCGTGGCGGTGACCGTGGGCAGGCCGACGCGGAAGTTGCCCGCGTCGCCGATGACGATGGTGTCGGCCCGGAGGAGGTCGGGGTGCTCCTCGGCGTACCGCTCCAGTCCGCCCGTGCCCTGCTCCTCCGAGCCCTCGGCGATCACCTTCACGTGGACCGGCACCCCGCCGTTGGCCTTGAGGGCGCGCAGCGCCAGCAGGTGCATGATCACGCCGCCCTTGCAGTCTGCGGCCCCGCGCCCGTACCAGCGGCCGTCGCGCTCGGTCAGCTCGAACGGCGGGCTCGTCCAGGCGGCCTCGTCCAGCGGCGGCTGCACGTCGTAGTGCGCGTAGAGCAGGACGGTCTTCGCGCCCTCCGGGCCGGGCAGGTAGCCGTACACGGACTGCGTGCCGTCAGGGGTGTCGAGCAGGGCGACGTCCTGGAAACCCTCCGCCGTCAGCGCGTCCGCGACCCACCGCGCCGCTCCCTCGCTCTCGCCGCGGGGGAACTGGTCGAAGTCCGCCACCGACTTGAAGGCCACCAGCTCGGTGAGCTCCGCCCTCGCTGTGGGCATCAGCGAGGCGACGGTCTCGGCGACCGGATGCGACGACATGGGCACGCTCCTTGTGGGTGCGACGTTGTACGAGTGAGTGCTGCAGATCCTCCCACAGCGGTCTGCGGCGACACCCGCCGTAGGATGCGGGAGACAGGTGCGGCAGCGGCTTGATCGGGAGCAGTAGACCATCGTGAGCAGCGAGAACTCTTCGGCGGACGACTCTTCGGCGGACGGCGACCAGCAGGTGTGGGATGTCGTGGTGGTGGGCGCGGGACCCGCGGGTGCCTCGGCCGCCTACGCGGCGGCGGTCGCGGGGCGGCGCGTACTGCTGCTCGAGAAGGCCGAGTTGCCCCGCTACAAGACATGCGGAGGCGGCATCATCGGCCCCTCGCGCGACTGTCTGCCGCCCGGCTTCGAGCTGCCGTTGCGGGACCGGGTGCACGCGGTGACGTTCTCCAACAACGGCCGCTTCACCCGCACCCGCCGCTCCAGGCAGATGCTGTTCGGGCTGATCAACCGCCCCGAGTTCGACCACCAGCTGGTCGAGCACGCCCAGAAGGCCGGCGCCGACCTGCGGACGGGCGTGACGGTGTCGCGGGTGGAGCAGCACGGCTCGGCGGTGCCGGACCGGCGCTGCGTGGCCGTCGTGCTCCAGGGCGGCGAGACACTGCTCGCGCGGGCCGTCGTCGGCGCCGACGGCAGCGCCGGCCGGATAGGAGCACACGTCGGGGTGAAGCTCGACCAGGTGGACCTCGGCCTCGAGTCGGAGATCCCGGTCCCGGAGACGGTCGCCGAGGACTGGCGGGGGCGGGTGCTCATCGACTGGGGCCCGATGCCCGGCAGTTACGGCTGGGTCTTCCCCAAGGGCGACACGCTGACCGTCGGCGTCATCTCGGCGCGCGGCGAGGGCGCCGCGACCAAGCGCTACCTGGAGGACTTCGTCGCCCGGCTCGGGCTCGCCGGCTTCGAGCCCGCCGTCTCCTCCGGCCACCTGACCCGCTGCCGTGCCGACGACTCCCCGCTGTCGCGCGGCCGGGTGCTGGTGTGCGGCGACGCGGCGGGGCTCCTGGAACCGTGGACCCGCGAGGGCATCTCGTTCGCGCTGCGCTCGGGACGGCTCGCGGGGGAGTGGGCGGTGCGGATCGCCGAGGCCCACGACGCGGTGGACGCCCGGCGCCAGGCCCTCAACTACGCCTTCGCCATCAAGGCGGGCCTCGGCGTCGAGATGAGCGTCGGCAAGAGCATGCTGGCGGCGTTCGAGCGCCGTCCCGGTCTGTTCCACGCGGCGCTCACCGGCTTCCGCCCCGCGTGGAACGCCTTCCGGGACATCACGCGCGGTTCCACGTCGCTGGGGGAGCTCGTGCGCACCCATCCGATGGCGCAGCGCGCGCTGACCGCCCTGGACCGGCGCTCGGCTGACGGCGGGGTCAGTTCTCGACCGTGATCCGGTGAACCGGGTGGTCCAGGTGGTCCGGGCCGACGCGCCGCAGGTCGGCATCGGCGGAGTCGGGGCCGACCCCGTTGAAGAAGACGCCTACCTCGGCCTTCCAGCGCGTGAGGTAGGCGCGCAGGAGCGGCACCTTGTCGTCGTCGCCCGTCTCGGCGGCCGTGAACACCTCCACGGGGGAGTCGGTGACGCTGCTGAGGGCGGGAAGGTGGGTGGCGCGGCTGAGGGCGAGGGGGCGAGGAAGGCGGCGGCGCGGCCCGGCGCTCACGGCCGCCCCACCCGTGCGCCGAGGCCGCTTCCCGTGCGCGTGCTGCTGAGGCCGCTTCCCGTGCGCGTGCCGTCGATGTCGCCTCACGTGCGCGTGCCGTAGATGTCGCCTCCCGCACGTGTGTCACCAAGGGGCGTACTCCCCGCACGCGTGCCGCCGAGGGCGTACTCCCCGCACACGCGCCCCCGAGGACGTACTCCCCGCACACGCGCCCCCGAGGACGTACTCCCCGCACACGCGCCCCCGAGGACGTACTCCCCCAGGAGTACACGTGATCACCGCTTCCGGCTGACGCCCGTCGCGTCGGTCGGCGTCTAGCGTGGCGGGCATGGACGAGGAGCACGTGCGCGGGGCGGCCGGTCCGCCCCGGCGGTGGCAATACGGGCCGCCGTGGCGGAACGGCTGGGACGCCGCCGGGGAGCGGCCCGTCCGGTGGCCGTGGCGCTCCACGGCGCTGTTCACCGCTTTCGTCCTGGTCGGATCGAACGCGGCGGCCCACCTGCAGCAGGGCGACCGGGCCGCTCCCGACGGGTTCGCCCGCGTCCTGCTGGTCGTCGGCTCGGGTCTGCTGCTGTGGCGGAAGCGCCACCCGGTGGCCGTGGTGTTCGGCACGGCCGCCGCCGCCCTGGTCTACCTGGGCGCCGGATACGCGTACGGGCCGGTCTTCCTCACCGTCGCCGTGGCCTGCTTCAGCGCGGTGGTCGCCGGGCACCGGCGGGCCGCATGGAGCGCGCTGGGCATGCTCTGGGCCGGGCACGTGCTGGTGACCCACTGGCTGTACCGGTGGCTGCCCGCCTCCCGCGACCCGTCCGCCTCCTGGGCGCGAGAGATCGTCATCGCCACCTGGGTCGTGGCGATCGTCGCGGTCTCGGAGCTCGTCCGCGCGAAACGGGAGCAGTGGGCCCGCGACCGTGCCGAGCGCGCGCAGGCGGCCCGGCGCCGCGCGGACGAGGAGCGGCTGCGCATCGCCCGCGAGCTGCACGACGTCCTCGCGCACAGCATCTCCGTCATCAACGTGCAGGCCGGCGTCGGCCTCGCCCTCCTCGACACCGACCCGGAGCAGGCCCGCACCGCGCTCACCACGATCAAGGCCGCGAGCAAGGAGGCGCTCGGCGAGGTCCGCCAGGTCCTCGACACGCTGCGTGCGCCGGGTGCCGCGCCGCGCACCCCGGCGCCGGGCCTGGACCGGCTGCCGGAGCTGGTGGAGCAGGCGGCGGCCGCGGGTCTCACGGTCGAGGTCGAGGGCCGGCCGCCCGGCCTCGCCCCCGGCATCGACCTCGCGGCCTTCCGCATCGTGCAGGAGGCCCTCACCAACGTCGTACGGCACTCCGGCTCCCGGCACGCGCGCGTGCGCCTCGAACACGGCGGCAGGGCGCTACGGCTGCGGATCGACGACGACGGACCCGCGACCGGCGGCCACCTGGGCGGCAGCGGCAACGGGCTGGCCGGGATGCGGGAGCGGGCCGCCGCGCTGGGTGGCACGATCGAGGCGGGCCCGCGCCCCGACGGCGGCTTCGAGGTGCTCGCCGTCCTGCCGCTCACGACCGAGGAGGACCGGTGATCCGCGTGCTGCTCGCCGACGACCAGGCACTGGTGCGGGCCGGCTTCAGGGCACTGCTCGACGCGCAGCCGGACATCGAGGTGGCCGGCGAGGCCGCGGACGGCGAGGAGGCACTGCGCAAGGCACGCGAACTGCGCCCGGACGTCGTCCTGATGGACATCCGCATGCCCGCGCTCGACGGACTCGCCGCGACCCGCCGTATCTCGGCCGACGCGGCGCTCGCGGAGGTCAGGGTCGTCATGCTGACCACCTTCGAACTCGACGAGTACGTCTTCGAGGCGATCCGCTCGGGTGCCTCCGGTTTTCTGGTGAAGGACACCGAGCCCGAGGAACTCCTGCGCGCCGTAAGGGCGGTGGTCGGGGGCGACGCGCTGCTCTCCCCGGGGGTGACCCGTCGGCTGATCGCCGAGTTCGCGGCCCGTTCGAAGGAGCCCGCGGCCCACGGCGTTCTCGCCGGGCTGACCGAGCGGGAGCGGGAGGTGATGGCCCTGGTCGGCATCGGTCTGTCCAACGAGGAGATCGCCCGTCGACTGGTGGTCAGCCCGCTCACCGCCAAGACCCATGTGAGTCGCACGATGGTGAAGCTGGGCGCCCGCGACCGGGCCCAACTGGTGGTGCTGGCCTACGAGTCGGGGTTGGTACGGCCGGGCTGGCTGGGCTGAGACCCGGGCCGGAAGCGCATCAGCACACTGATCGTACGGACCGCGAACAGAGCGGGGGCGAGGACGAGACCGGCGCGCAGCGTCAGGCGGCTCACGGTGTCCGGCAGCTCGAACAGCAGCGCGGGGCCGGCGACCGCCCCGAAGACGACCGCAGCCGCGAACAGCGCGCTGCACAGGGCGTATCCGATCTCGACGGTGATCGCGTCCCGCTCGGCCTGACCACGCCGTCCCCCGTAACTCTCCATGGGCCGAGTGTCACAGCCGTGTGCCCGGCGGGGCAAGCGGGCCCCGCCGGGCACACGGTGTCGGAGGCGTTCCCCCGGACCGGGTCCGGCGGCCGTCGGGCCGTCGGCCGGATCGCGACGCACTCCTGGCGAGGTGATCGGCGCCTGGCGGGGCGCCTCACACCGGGTCGGTACGGGCCGGTGATCCGGCCGCGGCCGATGTTCTCTAGTCGCGCACCGTCACCCGCTCCACCTCCGGGGACGGCGCAGCGGCCGAAGAGGCGACGGAAGTGACGGTCGGCGTGGTGGTCGAAGTCGCCGTCGGAGACGGCGACTTGGCGACCACGACGGACTGCCGCGGGCGCCCGGTGCGCAGCCCGGTGAGGCTGATCAGCAGGCCGGCGACCGCGATTCCGGTCACCACCACCAGGCCGGGCCGGTAGCTGTCGAGGACGGCCTGCGGCCCCGCGTTCTCGGGGGTGCCGGCCGTCACCACGGCGGTCACGACGGCCAGGAAGATCGCCCCGCCCACCTGCACGGAGGTGTTGAGCAGCCCCGAGACCATGCCCTGCTCGTGGTCCTCGACGCCGTTCGTGGCCTGGATGTTGAGCGAGGGGAAGACCAGCGCGCAGGCCGCGCCGATGAGCAGCATGGACGGCAGCACGACCACGGCGTACACGGGGTCGAGGTTCACCCGTAGGAACAGCGCGTACCCGACGACCATCAGCGCGAAGCCGGCCGCGATCAGCCGCTGGGTGCCGAAGCGGTCGACGATCGAGCCCACCTTGGTCGACGACACGGCCACCAGGGCGCCCGCCGGCAGGAACGCCAGCGCCGTGTGCAGCGCGGACCAGCCGAGCAGCGACTGCATGTACAGGGTGACCAGGAACTGGAAGCCGACGTACGACCCGAAGAAGGCCATGGCGCCGAGCTGGGCGCGGACCTGGCTGCCGGAGCGCAGCACGCCGAGCCGGATCAGCGGACCCGCCGAGCGCCGCTCGACCGCGACGAACACGGTCAGCAGCACGGCGACGGCCAGGAAGGACAACAGCGTGCGGGCCGATGTCCAGCCCTCCTGCGGGGCCTGTACGACGGTGAAGACCAGCAGCAGCATCGACGCGGTGCCGAGGACCGCGCCGGGGACGTCGTACCCGTTGTGGTCCTTCTCCCGCTCGCTGCGCGGCAGCAGCTTCAGGCCCGCCACCAGGGCGATCAGGGCGATCGGCGCGGGCAGCAGCATGGTCAGACGCCAGCTGGCCTCGGTCAGCAGTCCGGACAGCACCAGGCCCATGGAGAAGCCGGTGGCCGCGCAGGTGGTGTAGATGGACAGGGCACGGTTGCGCAGCGGGCCCTCGGCGAAGGTCGTGGTGATGATCGAGAGGCCGGCGGGCGCCGTGAAGGCGGCGCTCAGGCCCTTGACGAAGCGGCTGGCGATCAGCAGCGGCCCGGAGTCGACGAGCCCGCCGAGCAGGGAGGCGAGCGCGAAGACGCCGAGGGCCACCAGGAAGACCTGACGCCGGCCCAGCAGGTCAGCGGTGCGTCCGCCGAGCAGGAGCAGACCGCCGTAGCCCAGGATGTAGCCGCTGACGATCCATTGCAGCGTCGAGGTGGAGAGATCGAGCTCGGTGCCGATGGACGGCAGGGCGACGCCGACCATCGACACGTCCAGCGCGTCCAGGAACATCGCGGCGCACAGCACCAGGAGAGTGCCCCACAGCCGGGGCGTCCAGCGTCCCTCGGGAACGGGGTGGGTGAGCGGAGAGGTCATGCGGGAGACACTACATGCGCATGCATCCAATGCAAACGCATTTAATGCTGATGCAATAAATTTCCGGCTCTGCTACGGTGCGGCCATGGCGGCGAAGAAGGCCGAGCAGGCGCTCGTGGACCAGTGGCGGGACATCCTGGCGCTGCACGCGCGCACCCAGTGCGAACTCGACCGCGTGCTGCATCAACACGGCCTGTGTGGCAGCGACTTCGAGGTTCTCGACGTGCTGGCCGAGGCCCGCTCCGCGGACGGCGCCCGCACCTACCGCGTCCAGGAGATCGCCGAACGGGTCCACCTCAGCCAGAGCGCGCTGTCCCGGCTCATCGCCCGGCTGGAGAAGGACGGCCTCGTCGAGCGGAAGATGTGCCCGGAGGACCGGCGGGGCGTGCGGGTGGCGCTCACGGCGAAGGGGCGCACGGTGCACGGCGACGTCCTGCCGGTGCAGCGCGAGGTCCTGACCCGCATGCTGGCGACCTGACGAGGCGCCCGCCACCCGGCCTTTTTTAGATGCTGGTGCCCGGTGCCCGGTGCCCGGTGCCCGGTGCCCGGTGCCTGTGCGGCTCGGCTCCGGGTTGCGGCGCCCCTCGCGCTCAGCTCCAGGTGACCGCGGACCTCTCGCGCCACAGGTCGGCGATCCCGCGGTCGCCGGTCACCTCCGGGAACGGCAGCCGGTTCCACAGCGCCAGGTACATCTGGGCGGCCGGTCCGGCCACTTCGCAGTCGGCGTCGCCGTCCTCGCCCCGGACGGCCGTGGGCGGCTCCGAGGACAGGCGCATCGTCCACACGGCGTCGTCCGCGTCCGTCGCCCGCACCCTCAGCACCCGGGGCCGGTCGCTGCGTAGCCGGCTCTTCGCGCGGGCGTGGAAGCCGCGCAGCAACTCGTCCATGCCGTCGGCCGCGAAGCCGGGGACGACGGTGTCGGGGGTGCCGCCGCGCGCCGCCTGCGCGTCGAACCGGTGCACGGTCGTCTCGTGCGCCTGTCGCCGAGCCCAGAACGCCAGCGGGGAGGGCGCGGGCAGGAACGACCAGCACTCCCGGCCGGGCGAGGCGGAGCGGAGGCTGTCCACCAGGTGGCGATGCCCCTCGCGGAACCAGGCCAGCAGCCCGGCGCCGTCGAGGTCGGGCAGGCCACCGTCCGGCTGCCAGGTGGTGTACCCCTCGGTGACGAACGAGGCTGCCCAGCGGTGCACCAATCCGGTGTGCCGCAGCAGGTCGCGTACCTGCCACTCCGGGCAGGTGGGCACCTTGGCGTCGCTGCCGGCCGCCTCGGCGGCCACGGCCAGCGCGCGGCCCTCCCGGTCCAGTATCTCGACGAACTCGGCAGTGTCCATGCGGGTGAGTCTGCCGGACGGAGCGGGGGCCCGGCGATGGTGGTGGGGTTGAGGCGGACGAGGACGCGTCGCCGGGCTGGGCCGGGCTGGGCCACGCCGCGCCGGGCTGCGCCGGATCGCGCCGCCCTGCGCCGGATCGCGCCGGGCCGTTGCCGCGCCGCACTGGGTCGGCCCGCACTGGGTCGCGCAGCACCGCGCTGCGCTGAGCCGCGCTGAGCTGAGCCGGGTCACGCCGCGCTGGGCCGGGAGGCCCCGGATCGCGCCGAGCCGGGCCGCGCCGCGCCGGATCACGCCGGACCACAGCGACCACGGCGAACGCGGCCACCACAGCCACCGCGGCCACCGCGCCAAAGATTGTCGGACCACGTTGGGCGGCGTGAGTCCGCGCGAGTTCGCGCGAGTCCGCGTCAGAACACGTCACACCCCGTCAGTCGGGTGCGTCCGGTGGATGGTGAGGCCCACGAGCGCGGCGACGGCCGCGAGCGCCGCGACGCTGGTGAGGGCGACGGGCAGGGAGAACCAGTCGGCCATGAAACCGATGGCCGGCGGTCCCAGCAGCATGCCTCCGTAGCCGAGGGTGGAGGCGATGGCGACACCGGTGGGGCCGGCCGCCGTGCCGGCGCGTTCGATCGCCACCGGGAAGATGTTGGCGAGACCGAGTCCGGTGACGGCGAAGCCCAGCAGCACCAGCCAGACCGTGGGGGCGAGCGAGCCGGCCAGCATGCCCAGGGCGGCCGTGGTGCCGCCCGCGACGACGGTACGGGTCCGGCCCAGACGTTCGAGGAGCCTGGTACCACCCAGTCGGCCGACTGTCATGGCCAGTGCGAAACAGGAGTAGCCCGTGGCCGCGAGACCGGGGGAGGCGTCGAGGTCCTGCTGCAGGTGCAGCGCCCCCCAGTCGGCCAGGGCGCCCTCGCCGTACGCGGTGCACAGCGCGATGAGGCCGAACACGATGACGAGACCACGGGTACGGCTGTCGAGGCGGCGAGGTGCGCCCTTCCGCCGAGGGGTGTCGTCCGCGGGCGCCGGCGATTCGCTGCGCAGGAGGAGGCGACCGGCCACGGCGGTCACCGCCAGGCCGACGAGGGTGAGCCCGAACAGGTGGCGGGTGGGCGACAGTTGACCGGCGACCAGTCCGCCGAGGCCCGCGCCTGCCATCCCGCCCAGGCTGAACGCGGCGTGGAAACTGGGCATGATCGGTCGGCCGAGGGCGTTCACCAGGTCCACGGCCGCGCTGTTGAAGGCCACGTTGATGCCGCCGTAGCCCGCGCCGAGCACGAAGAGCGCCGCGCCGAGGGCGGGTGCGGAGTGGGTCAGAGGTGGCAGCGCGACGCTGAGCGAGAGAAGGACGGCGCAGGCGACGGTGACGGGGTGGCTGCCGTAGCGTCGGCAGAGCCGTCCGGTGAACACCATCGTGAGGACCGCGCCGGCGGAGACCCCCAGCAGTGCCAGGCCCAGGGCGCCGGTGGAGCTGTGCGTCTGCTGCTTGACGGCGGGGATGCGGACGACCCAACCGGCGAAGAGGAAGCCGTCGAGGGCGAAGAAGACGGTGAGGACCACCCGGAGCCGTGTGAGGGCACGGTCCCGGGCGGGGGCGCGAGCCCCGGTTTTGTTTATGAGCGGCACAAAATCAGGCTAAGCCGCGGCCGGGGAGGGGACAAGGAGGCCGCGGCAGGGGCTCTACGGGGGCAAACTCCCCGGACCTCTACGGAGGCTTCCCGGACCTGCGGGCGCGTCTCACACCTCGATCACCTCGCCCCCTCCGCAGCGGATGCAGGTCCTGCCCGTCGGCCCAGCGCTGCTCACCACGACGTCGAGGTCCTCCGGCCCGCACACCCGGGCCGTCCCAGTGCCGGGGAACTTGTCCGCGTCGGCCAGGCGGATGGACCTCTTCGACTCGCTGACGGCGTTCGCCTTCGCCAAGTACGACTTCGCCGGGAAGTAGTCCCTCTTCGGCGTCCTGCTGGCGATGTGCATCCTGTTGACCCAGCTCGCGATCATCCCGCAATACGACATCATGGTCTGACCGGGCTGGCCTGGCACCCTCAACGCACTGATCGTCCCGGCCGCTGCGAACGCCTTCGGCAGCTTCTGGACGCGCCAGTACACCGGCAGCAGTGTCCCCGACGAACTGCCGGACGCCGTCCCGTCGAGGGCGCCGGCTCCTTCTGCCTGTACTCGTGGTGCCACCGTGTGTCCGCCCGGCCCTGGCGTTCCTCGGCATCCACACCTTCATCGCCGCCTGGAACGACTACGTCCTGCCGTTGGTGGCGCTGGTCAACTGTGTACGTGGTGCCGTGGCGAGGGCCGCCGGGCGCGTACGGCGGTGCCGCGACGAGGGCCGCCCCGGCGCGTACGGCGTCAAGGCCGGGGCCAACCGCAGCCGCGCCGCGCCGTCAACACGGCCGCCCGGTAAATTCGTTGGCGACTGCAAAACCCGACGCACCGCCAACCTCCCGGTGAACCTTGCCGCCGCCCCCGGCGAACCCCGGCCCGCCACCGCCCGGCGAGGCATGCCCCGGGGCCGTACAGGCGTCGCCCCCTCCGCGCCCTCGATCCGACGACGCGGCGGATGTTACGCGTGGGAAACCTTGACGGTCGCTGGGGCGGGTGCCACGATGCCGACGCCTCGACGTTTACGTAAACATCCCCGCCCCGCGGGCCCCCCGGCCCGGAAACAGGCCCCCACCTGTCCGAGGGATGTTTACGCAAACATGACGGGGCGGTCGACAGTGCGGGGAGGAGCGGCGCGGATGGTTGCCAGCGGTGCGGTCGGGAACGCACCCGCCGGCAGGGGCCGCCCGTCCGGCCCGGTACACGTTCTGACGGCGGCTCGTCCACGCGCTACCCCCCTGCGCCGGGCCGCCACTTCTGAAAGGGCAAGCTGATGCGCAAGACCCCCACCGGAAGCCGGATCACCCCCCGGCTGCGTGCCGCCTTCGTGGCGGTCGCGATCGCCGCGATCGGCGGTACGACCATCGCCGGCAGCCCCGCCTCCGCCGCGCCGAGGCATGACACCACGCAGTTCAAGGGCGTCAACTGGGCCGACCCCCGCGACAACTTCGCCGACGACCCGGTCGTGCTGTCCGGTCTCTCCCTCTCCGACAACTACGCGCGGACCTACGCCAAGGCGAGCCGGATCATCTCGGCGTTCCGCGCCAACCTCGGCGCGAACACCGTGCGGCTGCCCATCAACCCGTACACGGTCAACGGCGCCTACTGGAAGTCGTACCGCGGGGTCATCGACGCGGCCTCGGCCAAGGGCTTCAAGGTCATCGTCTCCTACTGGGAGGGCACGGGCGCCCAGAAGGACGGCTTCATCGACGACCAGGCCACCTACTGGCCCATGTGGAACACCGTCGTCAAGGCCTACAAGAACGACAGGCACGTCTACTTCGAGCCGATGAACGAGCCCCACGGCTACACCGAGACCGAGTGGGCCGACATCGCGGCGAAGTGGCTGCAGACCTACCCGTCGGTCCCGCGGGACCGGGTGTTCGTCAGCGGCGCCGGCTACAACGACCACGTCACCTCCGTGTGCGCCGACCCGCGCCTGAAGGGCACGTATCTGTCGCTGCACCACTACGGGTTCTGGAAGGAGTACGCGACCTACGACCAGTGGGTGGCCGACCTGAAGGAGCGCATCGGTGACTGCGCCGACCGGACCGTGGCCGACGAGTTCGGCGCCCCGATGACCACCGGCCTCGACTACGACAAGCCGGCTCCGTCCGACAACTTCGTCAACTACGTCCAGGCCGTGACCGACACCTTCCGCGAGCTCAAGATGGGCTCCGTGTACTGGCCCGGCCTGCGCACCGACGACATCTACTCGATACAGACCCTGACGGGCCCCGCCTCCCGGCCCCGGCTGGCCACCACCAACCAGTCCGGCGCCGACCGGCTCGCCTGGGCGTGGGGACGCGGCAAGCCCGTCCGGCCCTGAACGGCCGCGGTCCGCTGCCCGGACACACCACCTGAGGCACGGCCGGCCGCGGCACCCGCGCCGCGGCCGGCCGCCGTGCCCGCCAAGAACGTCACAGGAGCGGAGCCGGAGGCGCGGCCCGGTCGCCCTCCCCGCGTCCTTCGGACGGGACTTTTCCTTCCGTCGCCGTGGAGGGGTTGTCCTGACATTCGGGACTCACTTAGGGTCGCCTGCGAGAGCAAGCGCTTTCTCCATGCCTTGTCCGCGGCTGTCCCGGGAGGACCGCATGCCCGCACGCCCAGTCCGTCGCCGCGCCGCCGTGGTCGGCACCGGCGCCATCGTCGGCGGCAGCCACCTCCCCGCGCTCCGGGCCCACGCCGAGCGGGTCGAACTGGTCGCCGCCGTCGACGTGGACGAGGAGCGGCTCGGCGCCTTCCGGGAGCTCGCGGGCGAGGAGGTCGCCGGGTACACCTCGGTCGACGCGATGCTGGACGCCGTACGTCCTGATCTGGTCCTGATCGGCACGCCCCCGTCCCTGCACCGCGAGCAGACGGTGGCCGCGCTGAAGGCCGGCGCCTGGGTGCTGTGCGAGAAGCCTTTGTGCCTGTCGCTGGCCGAGTACGACGAGATCGCCGCCGCCGAGGAGGCGTCCGGGGCCTACGCGGCCGTCGTCTTCCAGCACCGCTACGGTTCCGGCGCCGTGCACGCCCGCGACCTGATCGCCGGTGGTGAACTGGGCGCCCCGCGGGTCGCGCACTGCCAGACCACGTGGCACCGCGACACCGGTTACTACGCGGTGCCGTGGCGCGGGCGGTGGGCCACCGAGGGCGGCGGGCCGACGATGGGTCACGGCATCCACCAGTACGACCTGCTGCTGCACCTGCTCGGCCCGTGGACGGAGGTGCGGGCGATGGCGGCACGCCTGGTGCACGACACCGAGAGCGAGGACGTCTCGACGGCCCTCGTCCGCTTCCGCAACGGCGCCCTCGCCACCGTCGTCAACAGTGTGCTGTCCCCCGACGAGGTGAGCCGCGTCCGCATCGACTGCGCCGACGCGACCGTCGAGCTCACCCACCTCTACGGCCACCGCAACGACGACTGGGTCTACACCCCCGCGCCCCACGTGCCGGCCGAACGGGCCGCCGCCTGGCGTGTCCCCGCGGCGGACGTGCCCAGCTCGCACACGGCGCAGCTCGGAGCCCTCCTCGACGCGTACGACAGCGGGGCGCGGCCTGCGGGCAGCGGAGCGGACGCCCGCGCCACCCTGGAGTTCGCGGCGGCCCTCTACAAGTCGGCCTTCACGGGACTGCCCGTGCACGCGGGGGAGATCGGCCCCGGCGACCCGTACTACCCGGCCATGCACGGCGGCCACCCCGACTGGGCCCCCAAGGAGCGCGCATGAGCATCCGAGTCAGCCACACGCACGGCGAGCACATCGCGGTCGCGGCGGCGGACGGAACCGAGATCCTCCGCTACGTCTACCGCCCCGACCCGGAGGCGTTCGAGTCGCGCAAGCCCTACGCCCACCCCGTGCGCACCCTGGCCGGACGGACGGTCACCGGCTACCGCCCCAGTGACCACCGCTGGCACAAGGGTCTCCAGCTGACGGCAAGTCACCTCTCCGGACAGAACTTCTGGGGCGGCAACTCCTATGTCCACGGCCGGGGTTACCTCCCCCTGCCCGAGCGGATCGGCTCCATGCGGCACGACGGCTTCCCCGCGTTCACCGTCGAGGAAGACCGGCTCGCCTTCACCGAGGAACTCACCTGGGTGGAGAACGGGGGCGACGCATGGGCGCGCGAGGCCCGTGGGCTGACCGTCCACTCCATCGACCGCGAGGCCGGCGCCTGGGTCCTCGACTGGTCGGTCCACCTCACCAACCTCCGCGCCGAACCCCTGGTCTTCGGTTCCCCGACCACCGCGGGACGCGAGTCGGCCGGCTACACCGGCCTCCAGTGGCGCGGCCCGCGCGACTTCACCGGCGGCACCGTCTTCGGGCCCGACATCGACGGGGGAGCGGGCGCGGACGCCGGCAAACTGATGGGCACCCAGAGCGAGTGGCTCGCCTTCACCACCGAACACGACGACGTCGACGCGCACTCCACGCTCGTCTTCGCGCACGCGCCCGAGAACCTCGACGAGCGGACGGCGATCCACGAGTCGCACTGGTTCGTGCGCTCCGAGCCGATCCCGTCGGTCGCCTTCTCCTGGGCGTTCAACGAGGAGTTCGCGCTGCCGCCCGGCGAGTCGTTCGCCTACCGCTACCGGATCGTCCTCGCCGACGGCGCGTGGGACCGCGACCGCGTCACCGCCCACCTGGCGGGTCTGCCGTGGTGAGCGTCCCCGGGCCCACCCCGCCGAGTCCGCTCCCCGGCGCCGTCGGCCTGTCCCACCTCAGTGCCTACGACTGGGAGGCCGCCGACGGCCTGTGCGGCGGCAGCCCGCACCTGCACCTGGTGTGCACCGAGGCATACGTCGTCACCGGCGGCCGCGGAGCGGTGCAGACCCTGAGCCCCGACGGTTACCGGGACATCCCCCTGGAGCCCGGCTCCGTCGCCTGGTTCACGCCGGGCACCGTGCACCGCATGGTGCAGGGCGGCGACCTGCGCGTCACCGTGCTCATGCAGAACAGCGGCCTGCCCGAGGCGGGGGACGCCGTCTTCACCTTCCCTCCCGAGGTGCTCGCCGACCCCGCCGGCTACGCGGCCGCCGCCGCGCTTCCACCCGGCACGGGACCGGACACGGCGGCCGCCGCCCGGCGCCGCCGCGACCTCGCCGTCGAGGGGTACCTCACCCTGCGCGAGGCGCTCGTCGCCGGGGACGACGGCCCCTACCTGGCGTTCCAGCGCGCCGCCGCCCGGTTGGTGCGTGACAGGGTCCCCGCCTGGCGTGGGCTGTGGCGGGCCGGCGCGCTCGCCGCCGCGCAACGCACCGGCGCGCAGCTGGACGCCCTGGAGCTCGGTGAGCCGGCCTATCTGGACGAGGCGACCGCGCACGAGGCCGCGCCCACCCGGCTGGGCGGCTTCGGGATGTGCGGGCGCCGCGACGAGTACGCGCTGCCGGGGAGCACGCTGCCGTACGGCGGCGAGTAGCCGCGAGCACCCCTCAGCCGGCCGGCGGCCCGGTCAGCCGAGGGCGCGGTCCAGGTTGAAGGCCGCGCTGATCAGGGCGAGATGGGTGAACGCCTGCGGGAAGTTGCCCTGTTGCTCACCGGTGTGGCTGATCTCCTCGGCGTACAGGCCCAGATGGTTGGCGTAGGTGAGCATCTTCTCGAACGCCAGGCGGGCCTCGTCGACCCGTCCGGCGTGCACCATGGCCTCGACGTACCAGAACGAGCAGATGGAGAAGGTGCCTTCGTCGCCGCGCAGTCCGTCCGGGCTCGCCAGCGGGTCGTAGCGGTAGACCAGGGAGTCGGACACCAGCTCCTGGGTGAGCGCGTCCAGGGTGGACAGCCACTTGGGGTCGGTCGGCGCGATGAACTTGGACAGCGGCATCATCAGGACGGCCGCGTCCAGCACGTCGCCGTCCTCGTGCTGGACGAACGCCTGGCGGCTCTCCGACCAGCCCCGGGTCATGATCCGCCGGTAGATCGTGTCCCGGGCCTCCTGCCAGCGGGGCAGTTCGGCGGGCAGGCCGCGCCGGTTGGCCATCCGGATGGCGCGCTCGATCGCCACCCAGCACATCAGGCGGGAGTACAGGAAGTTCTTGCGGCCGCCCCGGGTCTCCCAGATGCCCTCGTCGGGCTGGTCCCAGTTCTCGCACACCCAGTCCACCAGGGAGCAGACGTCGTCCCACTGGTCGCTGGAGATGGGCTTGGCCCACTTGTCGTAGAGGTAGATCGAGTCGATGAGTGCGCCGTAGATGTCTAGCTGGAGCTGGTCGGCGGCGGCGTTGCCGATCCGTACCGGCGCGGAGCCCTGATGGCCCTCCAGATGGGGGAGTTCGCGTTCGGTGAGATCGGTGCGGCCGTCGATGCCGTACATGATCTGCAGCGGGCCGGAGGGCTTGCCGTCGCCCGGACTGACGTGCCGCGTCACGAACTTCATGAACGCCTCGGCCTCGCCGGTGAAGCCGAGGCGCAGCAGCGCGTACACGCAGAACGCGGCGTCCCGCACCCACACATAGCGGTAGTCCCAGTTGCGTTCGCCGCCGAGCTGCTCGGGCAGGCTCGTGGTCGGAGCCGCCACGATGGCACCGGTCGGCGCGTAGGTGAGCAGTTTCAGGGTGAGGGCCGAGCGGTGCACCATCTCCCGCCAGCGGCCCCGGTACTTGGACGCGGACAGCCAGTGCCGCCAGTACGCCACCGTCGTCGCGAACTGCTCCTCGGCCTCGGTCCTGGCGCAGCGGCGCGGACTCACCTCACCCCCGACCTGGTCCAGCGCGAACACCGCCGACTCGCCCTCGGAGAGCTTGAAGTCGGCCCGCGCGTCCAGGCCGTCGGCCTCCAGCGGCACGGTGGCGGTCAGCGCCAGGGACAGCTCCGCGGACTCGAACACCGCGACCTCGCCGGCCATCCGCACGATGTGCGGCCGGGTGCCGTAGTCGAACCGCGGCGCCACGCGCGTACGGAACGGGATGGAGCCGCGCACGCACAGGACGCGCCGGATCAGCCGGTGGCGTTCGGACTCGGCCGACTCGCCGTCGACGGGCATGAAGTCCTGCACCTCGCCGACACCGTCCTCGGTGAAGAAGCGGGTGATCAGGACGTTGGTGTCCGGGAAGTAGAACTGCTTGGTCTTCGCCGGGACGGTCGCCGCGAGCTCGAAGCGGCCGCCGCGCTCCGCGTCCAGGATCGACGCGAACACGCTCGGGGCGTCGAAGGACGGGCAGCAGTACCAGTCGATCGTGCCGTCGGTCCCGACCAGGGCCACGCTGCGCAGGTCGCCGATCAGGCCGTGCTCGGCGATCGGCAGATAGCGGGAGGTGTCCGGCTCGTCCCTGTCGTTCGGTGTTCCGCTCATCGCAGCCTCCCTGGTCCCCCGACGCCGTTCGACACTCAGCCTAGGCCGGAACGGGGGCCGAGGCGCCGAAAACGCGATCAGACTGCCAGGACGCGAATGCCGGCGTCCTCGAAGCGCCGCAGGGTCTCCGGCTCCGCCGCGCTGTCCGTGACCAGTGTGCCGACCGTCTCCGCGGCGCAGATCCGGGCGAACGCCCGCCGCCCGAGCTTGCTCGAGTCGGCGGCGACGATCACCCGCTCGGCGCGCTCGCACAGCAGCCGGTTGACCGCGGCCTCCGCCTCGTCGTGCGCGGCGGCCCCGTCGAGGACGTCGAAGGCGACGACGCCGAGCACCGCCACATCCATCGTGACCTGGCCGAGCACGCCGTCCGCGAGGGGCCCGACGAGTTCGTAGGACTGCGGGCGGGCGACCCCGCCGGTCAGCACGATCTTGAACTGGGGGCGTACGGCGAGCTCGTTGGCGATGTTCAGCGCGTTGGTGACGACGGTCAGCGCGGGGGTTCCGGCGGCCAGGTCGCCGCGCACGGCCAGGGCCCGTGCCACTTCGGTCGTGGTCGTGCCGCCGGTCAGCCCGACCGCCTCGCCGGGCGCGATCAGCGCGGCCACCGCCTTGGCGATGCGCTGCTTCTCGGTGGCGTGCCGGGCCGTCTTGTAGCGCAGCGGCAGCTCGTACGACACCCCGTGCACGACCGCGCCGCCCCGGGTGCGCACCAGCATCTGCTGCTCGGCGAGCTGGTCGAGGTCACGCCGGATCGTCGCGGCAGAGACCGCAAGTTCCACGGCCGCCTCCTCCACGTCCAGCCGGCCGCGCTCGACCAGCAGGTCCAGCAGGGTCTTCCAGCGGGCGTCGCGCGACATCCGCGCCCTCCGTTCCTCGATCTTCCGGCGACCCTAGCGCACACGCGTACTCCACCAGATGCTTGATTCTGCTTGAAAGTCCGCTCTATCTTGCAAGAACAAGCATCAAGATGAGGTGCCGCGGCTGCACCCACAGGGAGGGGGTCCGGCATGACCCATGTCGAGGACGAACTGGCGGCTCAGCCCGACTGCTGGACACGGGCCGCCGCGGAGGCGGCCCGGCACCGAGAGGCACTGCCGGCGCCGGGGGAGCGGGTCGCCGTCGTCGGCTGCGGCACCTCGTACTTCATGGCCCAGTCGGCGGCGGCGCTCCGCGAGGGCTCCGGCCAGGGCGAGACGGACGCCTTCGCCGCCTCGGAGTTCCCGCACGGCCGGCCCTACGACCGGGTCGTCGCCCTCACCCGTTCCGGCACCACCACCGAAGTCCTGGAACTGCTCGGGCGCCTGAGGGGCCGCACCCGGACGACAGCCGTCACCGCCGACCCGGACACACCCGTCATGGCGGCGGCCGACGACCACGTCGTACTGGACTACGCCGACGAACAGTCCGTCGTCCAGACCCGGTTCGCCACCACCGCGCTGACCCTGTTCCGCGCGCATCTGGGGCTGCACACCGAGGACGCGGTCACCGACGCCCGCACCGCCCTCGCGTCCGCCCTGCCCGAAGGGCTCGTCACCCGCACGCAGTTCACCTTCCTCGGCCGCGGCTGGACGGTGGGCCTGGCCAACGAGGCGGGGCTGAAGATGCGCGAGGCGTCGCTCGCCTGGGCCGAGGCGTATCCGGCGATGGAGTACCGGCACGGACCGATCAGCGTGACGACGCGGGGGAGCGCCACCTGGATGTTCGGTCCGGCACCGGACGGGCTGGCCCAACAGGTACGCGACACCGGCGCGTTGTGGGTGGCCGGCGACCTCGACCCGCTGGCCGAACTGGTCCGCGCGCAACGCCTCGCCGTCGCCCTGGCCACCGCCCGCGGCCTCGACCCCGACCGCCCACGCCACCTCACCCGCTCGGTGATCCTCACGCAGTGAGGCATGCGACCACCCGCCGACCTGGCCGGGGCGCCAGCCCCCCGACGGGCCGGGCCACCGTCCCCGACGGGCCGGGCCACCGTCCCCGACAGGGCTGGGGCACCCCCCGACCTGGCCGGGCCACCGTCCCTGACAGGGCCGGGCCACCGTCCCCGACGGCCGGGGCGCCACCCCCGACCGGGCCGCAGAGCCATCCCCGACCTGGCCGGCTCACCATCCCCGAGCGGGGTGGGGCTGTCCCTCCCCGACCGGGCCGGGGTACCCCAGCCCCCAACCGTGTCAAGCCGCCCCGGGGCCTGATCGTGCCCCGACCCGGACCCGATCGGCGCCCGGCCCCGCCGTGGCCCGGACTTCCGGAAAGGACAGCCGTGCCTCTCGCTACCACCGGCGAACTCGTCACCCGTGCCGCCGCGGCCCGTTCCGCCGTCGCCGCGTTCAACATCATCACGCTGGAACACGTCGAGGCCGTCGTCGCGGGGGCCGAGAGCGAGGCCACGCCCGTCGTCCTCCAGGTCAGCGAGAACGCGGTCGTGTTCCGGCAGGGGCGGCTGCTCCCGCTCGCCCGTGCGGCGGTCGCCGCCGCCGAACGCGCTGCCGTACCCGTCGCGTTGCACTTCGACCACGTGCGGAGCGAGGACCTGCTGCGGCAGGCGGCGGACGCCGGGTTCAGTTCCGTGATGTACGACGCGTCCCGCCTGGCCTACGCGGACAACCTCGCGGCGACCCGGGCGGCCGTCGACCGGGCGCACGCCCAAGGGCTGTGGATCGAGGCCGAGTTGGGGGAGGTCGGCGGCAAACACGGTGAGCCGGCGCTGGACGCGCACGCGCCCGGCGCCCGTACCGACCCGGCCGAGGCCCGCGCGTTCGTCGCGGACTCCGGGGTGGACGCCCTCGCCGTCGCCATCGGCAGCGCCCATGCCATGACCACCCGTACCGCCGCCCTCGACCACGGTCTCCTCGCACGCCTCACCGCGACCCTGGACGTACCGCTCGTGCTGCACGGCTCGTCGGGTGTCCCGGACGGCGAACTGGCCGCCGCCGTCGCGAACGGCATCGCGAAGGTGAACGTCGGCACCGCCCTGAACATCGCCATGACCGGCGCCGTCAGGGAGTTCCTCACCGCCCACCCCGAGGCGGTCGACTCACGCACGTATCTCGGGGTGGGCCGGGAGGCGATGGTGCGGGCGGTGGCCGGAATCATCCGGGTGGTCGGCCGCCCGGACGTCCGGCGCACCGCCCCGGTTACTCCCTGACCGCCCTCAGGACCACGAACTTCGGGTCACTGGCGATCACTTGACTGTTGCCGAACAGGCGCCGCAGCTTCACGTGGTAGCCGAGGTGCCGGTTGCCGACCACCCACAGCTCACCGCCCGGAGCGAGCGCGCGCCGGGCGCCGGTGAACATCCGCCAGGCCGTCGCGTCGGTCGTCGCCTGGTGCGAGTGGAACGGCGGGTTGTTGAGCACCAGGTCGGCGCTGCCGTCCGGCACCCCCTCCAGCCCGTCCCCGACCCGGAACTCCGCGTGTCCGGGCGCGCCGTTCGCCTTGTACGTGGCCTCGGCCGAGGCCACCGCCTGGAACGACTCGTCCACGAACAGCACCTCGGCACCGGGTTCGGCCAGCGCCACGGCCGTACCGACGACACCGTTGCCGCACCCCAGGTCCACGACCCGCCGGGCGCCCCCGCCGGCCGGCAGGTGGCGCAGGAAGAAACGGGTGCCGATGTCGAGCCGCTCGGCGCAGAAGACGCCCGCGTGGTTGACGACGGTGCGGCCCGAGACAGGACCGACGTCCTCGGGGAGCCGGTAGCTGTGCGGCCACGGGTTGGTCCCCCGCGGCCGGCGGGGGTCCGGGGCGCAGAAGATCAGCCGGGCCTTCTTCTCGGCGAGCGAGGTGCGGGTCGGGCCGAGGATCCGCTCGAACAGCTTCAGCGTCGAGGTGTGGATCTCCTTGGCCATCCCGGTGCCCACCACGACCGTGTCCGCGTGCACGGCGGGCGCCAGCCGCAGCAGCTGGTCCTCCAGCAGCGCCAGGCTCTTCGGCACCCGGACCAGAAGCACGTCGATCCGGCCGGGCGGCGGGTCCTGCGTGGTGAGCAGCGTCGCGGCGCCGTCCGCCCCGGCCCGCGCGAGGTTGGCGCGGGTCGCCTCCCGGGTGAGGTACGAGTCGGTGATCTGCACCGGCCGGTGCGCGGCGAGCGCCGTGACCAGTGCGCCCCAGCGGTCGCCGAGCACCACGACCGTGCCGTCCAGCGGAACCTCCTCGCCTGCCAGATACCGCAGCAGGTACTCGTCGGAGGCGTCCCAGGCGCGCAGCCGCTCACGCGGGTCCTCGGGGAAGCGGGTGGGCTCCAGCTCGCCCCAGGGCGTCGTCATTCGGTCGTTCATCGTGCGCCCAGGCTAGCCGAGCCGGGCCCCCCGCCCCCGCGCGGCGGGTCGGGCAGGATGGAAGGCATGGACGCCGAGCTGTTCCCCCGCGCCCGCGCGCAGGTCGCCCCCGGTGCGGTGCACCTGCCGGACTGGCTGGACGCCGGCCGGCAACGGGAGCTGCTGGCGGCCTGCCGGGAGTGGGCACGCCCGCCGGCCGGACTGCGTACGGTCCGCACACCCGGCGGGGGCACGATGACCGCCCGCCAGGTCTGCCTGGGCCGCCACTGGTATCCGTACGGCTACGCCCTCACCGTGGTCGACGGCGACGGCGCCCCGGTCAAACCGTTCCCGCCGTGGCTGGCCGAACTGGGCCGCCGCGCGGTCACCGACACGCTCGGGGAGCGGGCGGCGCCGCCGGACCCGTACGACATCGCACTGATCAACTTCTACGACGGTGACGCCCGCATGGGCATGCACCGCGACAGCGACGAGAAGTCCCCCGCGCCGGTGGTGTCCCTGAGCCTGGGCGACACGTGCGTCTTCCGCTTCGGCAACCCCGAGACCCGCGGCCGGCCGTACACGGACGTCGAACTGCGCAGCGGCGACCTGTTCGTGTTCGGGGGACCGTCCCGGCTCGCCCACCACGGCGTGCCCCGGGTGCACGCGGGCACCGCGCCGCCCGAGTTGGGGCTGACGGGACGGCTGAACATCACCCTCAGGGTGAGCGGACTGTAGGACGCGGCGGCGGCCACGGAAACTTCGGATCATGGGAGACTCGCCCTCATGAGCGGCAAGGCGGACCCCCGGACACCGGGGGAAAGGACCACCTCGAGGGCGCGGTTGGACCGGGGGCGAGGCGCCCTCGGTCCCGCGTTGGAGCTCGTGCACACCGGGCGCGCGCCGACCCGTGCCGTCCTCACCGCCGAGTTGGGGGTGACCCGGGCGACGGCCGGCGCCGTGGCCGCCGAGCTGGAGGCGCTCGGCCTGATCCGGGTCGACGCCCGGCCCGGCGCGGCCGCCGGGTCGCAGGGGCGGCCCTCGCACCGGCTGTCCGTCGCCGAGGACGGCCCGGTCGTGCTCGCCGCGCAGGTGCACGCCGACGGGTTCCGGGCCGCGCTGGTCGGCCTGGGCGGCAGGATCGTCGCCACCGCGCCCGGCTGCGAGACCGTCGACGCCGACCCGGCGAAGGTCCTCGGCTCCGTCGTGGAGGCCGGCGCCGGACTGCTCCGCGCGACCGGGCGGCGCTGCGTCGGCGCCGGCCTCGCCGTGCCGTCCGCCGTCGCCGAACCCGACGGGCTGGCCCTCAACCCGCTGCACCTGGCGTGGCCCGTGGGGGCGCCGGTGCGCCGGATCTTCGCCGAGTGCGTGCGCGAGGCCGGGATCACGGGTCCCGCCTTCGCGGGCAACGACGTCAACCTCGCCGCGCTCGCCGAGCGCCGGCACGGCGCGGGCCGAGGCGCCCGTGACCTGCTGTGCGTGGCCACCGGGCACCGCGGGGTGGGCGGCGCGCTGGTGCTGGACGGGCGCCTGCACACGGGAAGTTCGGGCCTGGCGCTGGAGGTCGGCCACCTCACCGTCAACCCGGAGGGCCGCCCCTGTCACTGCGGCAGCCGCGGCTGCCTGGACGTCGAGGCGGACCCGCTGGCCCTCCTCACGGCCGCCGGACGCGACCCCGGCCCCGAACCGTCCCTGCTCCAGCAGGCCGACGACCTGATCCGCGACCGGTTCGACGATCCGGCCGTGCGTGCCGCAGTCGAGGCCCTGATCGACCGGCTCGGCCTCGGACTCGCCGGCCTGGTCAACATCCTCAACCCCGACCGCATCATCCTCGGCGGGCTGCACCGCACGCTCCTGGACGCCGACCCGGACCGCCTGCGCGCGGTCGTCGCCGACCGCAGCCTGTGGGGGCAGAGCGGCGGCGTTCCCATCCTGGCGTGCACGCTGGACCACAACAGCCTGGTCGGGGCGGCCGAGTTGGCGTGGCAGCCGGCGCTGGACGATCCGCTGGGGGCACTGAGCGGTGGGTGAACAACCGCCGCCATCCGACGGCTTGGCCCTGCTGGAACCCGAACGGCTGCGCCTGGTCGAGGTGATGGCGCCGTTGCTGCGGAAGGGGGAGCGGGCGGCCATGAACCGAGCGTGGGCGGACGCGGTCGCGGCCAACCCGAGTCTGTTCGACGGCCCGGTGGTGGTCTGCGCCGGCCTGGACCGCGACGGGCCGGGCGGGCTGGTCGTCTCCTGGTCCCGGACCACCTACCGGTACCTCGCCCTGCGCCGGGTACCGGGCTCCACCCCGCTGCCGTCCCTCTTCGTGAGCGTCGTACAGCCCACCGACGACGGACGGGTCGTGGTGGGGCGGATGTCCTCCTCCACCGCCGCCCCCGGCCGCTGGCAGCTGCCCGGCGGGTCCGTCGAACCGCCGGCCGGCCGGGAGCCCCTGGACGAGGCCGCACTGCGCGGACACGCCGCCCTGGAGCTGGCCGAGGAGACGGGCCACGCCACACAGCCCGCGGAACTCACCCGCTGCCTGGTCACGCAGGCGGCGACCGGCCAGATCGGCGTCCACTACCTCGCGCCGCGCAGACCGGCGTCACTGCTGAGCGAACGGTTCGCGGCCCTGGTGGCCACCGAGACGGCCCAGGGACGGGACCCGGAGTTCGACGAGATCGCCCTGATCGGCTCCCCGGCCGAACTACGCCGCCTCACCGGCCCGCACGTCGTCTACCTCGAAGCGGTCGTCAGCCGCCACACCCGCCCGCTGCGGCGCCCTCCCGGCGGGAGCCGTGACGTGCGCGAGGGGTGAAGCATCCGTCTCGCCGCGTGATCGGCCCGCGCGTCGCCTGCGTGGCTGCCGCTGTCCCGGAATGCGGGCCCGGTGTGCGGGCCTCTCGGCGGGGGCGGTGACCGGCGTGCGGGGGTGAAGCGGTGGTCCCACCGCCGGGGCCCGCGCGTCGCCTGCTTCGCTGCCGTTGCCAGCCGGTATCCGGGCCCGGTGCCGGGGCCCGTCGGCGGGACCGTGACCGGCGTGGCGGGGTGAACCGGCGGTCTCACCGCGTCCGGCCCGCGTCCGGAGTGGACCGGTGATCCCGTCACACCGGCCCGCGTCCGGGGTGGCGGTGTGTCGCCCCGAGTACGCTCGCCCCATGCGGATCTCCGTTTCCTCGGACATGGACGAACCAGTGGCCCGCTCTCTGGTCGCCGACCTGCGCGACCGCGGTCACGAGGTGACGACGCACGGGGCGCTGAACCCCGGCGACGACCCCCGGTGGGCCGTCTGCTCCCGGGCCGCGGCCGCCGAGGTCGCCGCCGGGACGGCGGACCAGGCGGTCGTGTGCTGCTGGACCGGCACCGGCGCCTCGATCGCCGCCAACAAGGTGCCGGGCGTGCGCGCGGCCCTGTGCACGGACGCGTACACGGCGGACGGCGCCCGCCGCTGGAACGACGCCAACGTCCTGGCCCTCGGTCTGCGCCTGACGTCCGAGCCCCTGCTCAAGGAGATCCTCGACGCGTGGTTCGCCGCCCAGCCGAGCCAGGACAGCGAGGACCGGGCGAACGTGGCGCACGTCGGACGGCACGACCTCGCCCGGCGCCTTCCGTGACCCACCGCCGGTAGCCGGCGAGCTCCGGGCGCGTTCGGGCGCGTACCGGCGGGCCGGGGCCGCGGCGGGGAGCAGCCGCGCGAAGCCGCCGTACTCCCCGGGAGGTACGCGTACTGCCGCCGGACACACGACGACCCGGACCCCTGTCCGGCGCGAGTCTCGAGACAGCACCAGAAGACCCACCTGGGAGATGACTCGAGATGCTGACACTTGCCCACTGGGACGGCGGCCCCGGCCCGTGGATCCTCCTCTTCCCCCTGGTCTGGGCGGCCGTCGTGGCCGGCGCCGTGACCGTCCTGCGCCGGACCGGCCCGCGCGTCCGCCGCGGACCGTGGCGGACGCCCGACGACCCCCGCCCGAGCGGCGACTCGCCCCTGGCCGTGCTCGGTCGCCGCTTCGCCTCCGGCGAGATCGACGAGGACGAGTACTGGCGCCGGCTGTCCGTCCTGGACGAGCAGTTCGGCCGTACGTCCGGAAAGGGCGGCGCGCTGTGACGACCCCGGCCGCCACGACCCGGCCGCCACGTCCACGTCGGGATGTGTCCGTCTACGGCGGGACGCGACGTCGGGATGTGTCCGTCTACGGCGGGACGCGACGGCGGGATGTGTCCGTCTACGGCGGGATGTGTCCGTCTACGTCGGGACGCGCCCGTCAACGTCGGGACCCGCCCGTCAACGTCGGGACCCGCCCCCAGCCCCAGGACCCGCCCGGGGACGGGCGGGCGGGCTCTTTCGGGCACCGCCCGGTCAGCCGGCCACGGCCGACCGGGCGGGGGCGTGTTCGGGCCTGCGCAGGTCGAAGTCGTGCTCGACCTCCGCGAAGACGTGCACCGGTTTCTCCGTGGTGACCCGGCGTGGCGGGCGGGCCGCCGCGGGCCGTGGGGCCGTGGGTGTCGGCAGCGTGAACCAGACGACCTTCCCCGATTCGCCGTCCGGTCGCACACCCCAGCTCTCGCTGACCGCCGCGACCATCGCCAGCCCGCGTCCGCGGGTGGCGAGCGCGTCGGTGTCCGCTGCGTCCGCGAGGTCCTCCACGACCGGCAGACGCGGGTCGTGGTCGTGCACCGAGACCATCAGCCGGTCGAGCAGCAGCTCGATCTCCACGGTGCACGTCTTGTCGGGCTGGGCATGGCGGTGGACGTTGGTCAGCAGCTCTGTCACACCGAGCGCGGCCCGGTCGATCAGAGGGTCCAGATGCCAGTAGCGCAGCTGCGCCGATACGATTCTGCGGACCTGGCCGATCCGCGACGGCAGGGCTTGGAGCTCCACCGCGCAGTGCCTGTTCGGATGAGTGATCACGGCTGCGACTCCCCGACTGAAGAGGCCCGGAAGAACACGGAGTAGGGATCCAGCAGGACGTGTGCGTGGCATGGCCGCCTGCTGTCGTGGCCGGCGGGCTGGTTCGCAGCGTTATCGCCGGTAAACCCAGAGTGACGTGACAACAGCGTGACGCAGGGGGCGATGCCCCGCAACTCGCGCCGTTCAGCCGCCCCGGCCGGCCGCCTTGCGGACGGCCTCGATGAACCGGCGCGCGGCGGGCGGGCCGGGCTCGCCGGGGGCGGGGTCGTGGTCGCCGAGCGTCAGCAGGTAGCGGTTGCCGTTGAGGTCGGCCTGTGCCCGGTCCTCGGTGGCGAACCACGGCTTGGACGCGCGCACCGCCTGCACCGGCGCGCTGTCGATCTCGCTGCCGTAGCTGGTGAGCAACTCCAGCCTGCCGTCACTGATCCGGACCTGCCCGGCCCGGGTGAGCGACCGCAGCCGCTTCCCGATCCGTACGCCCGTGGCCGTGAACTCCGGCTCCGCCATGCCGTTGCGCCCCCTTGCCCGTCGCTCCGCCGGTTCCCCGCCGCGGGCCGGGATACGGCTCGCGGAGCGGTCCGGTCGCGTGGTCCGGTCTCCTGATCCAGTGTGCGCCCCGGACGGAACCTTCGTCCCGCCGGGCAGTCTGCCCGCCCGGGAGGCCGAGCACCAGTGCGCACGGCGTCCTGAGAGCGGGCGTCCGGAGCACTCGCGTGAATGCGCCCCCCATCCGTGCGCCGTTCCGCCCCAGGCTCGGCTTTGGGCTGCCCAAAGGAGTGTTTATGCAGGTGAGAAGCGTGCGGCAGGTGTCTATGATCGGTATGTCGGCCACGCGACGCGTCGTCGGCGCGAAGCCTTAAGGAGCCCCGCCGTGAGCACCACCCAGCAGACCCGGACCGGCGCCACCCTCGATGTCGACCACAGTGACAGCGCCTACCGGGGCTGGCTGAAAGAGGCCGTCCGAAAGGTCCAGGCGGACGCCAACCGCTCGGCCGACACGCATCTGCTCCGGTTCCCCCTGCCGGACGACTGGGGCATCGACCTGTACCTGAAGGACGAGTCGACCCACCCTACCGGCAGCCTCAAGCACCGGCTGGCCCGCTCCCTGTTCCTCTACGGCCTGTGCAATGGCTGGATCAGGCCGGGCCGCCCGGTGATCGAGGCGTCCAGTGGCTCCACCGCCGTGTCCGAGGCGTACTTCGCGAAGCTGATCGGCGTGCCCTTCATCGCCGTGATGCCGCGAACGACGAGCGCCGAGAAGTGCCGTCTCATCGAGTTCCACGGCGGGCGGTGCCATTTCGTGGACGACCCGCGCAGGATGTACGAGGCGTCCGCGGCACTCGCGGCCGACACCGGCGGCCACTACATGGACCAGTTCACCTACGCCGAACGGGCCACGGACTGGCGCGGCAACAACAACATCGCCGAATCCGTCTTCAGGCAACTGGAGTTGGAACGTTTCCCGGAACCCGCTTGGATCGTCGCCACGGCCGGCACCGGCGGCACCTCGGCGACCATCGCGCGCTATGTGCACTACATGCAGTACGACACCCGTATCTGTGTCGCCGACCCGGAGAACTCGTGTTTCTTCGAGGGCTGGACCACCGGCGATCCGGACGTCACGTGCGACTGCGGCTCACGCATCGAGGGCATCGGCCGGCCCCGGATGGAGCCCAGCTTCGTGCCCGGCGCCGTCGACCGCATGATGAAGGTCCCGGACGCGGCGAGCGTCGCCGCCGTGCGGGCCCTGGAGCAGGCCATCGGCCGCAAGGCGGGCGGTTCCACGGGCACCGGGCTGTGGAGCGCGCTGAAGATCGTCGCCGAGATGGTGGCCGAGGGGCGCACCGGGAGCGTGGTGACCCTGCTGTGCGACCCGGGGGACCGGTACCTCGACAAGTACTACTCCGACACCTGGCTCGCCGAACAGGGCCTGGACATCGAGCCGTACGCGGCGGCGATCCGCTCCCTGCTGAGGACGGGCGTCTGGCCCGCCTGACTCACCGTGCGGCCAGCCGCCGCTCCAGCGCCGTCACCGCGCCCCGGAAGGTCCGCCCCATGCCGCCGCGCGCGAGCCGCAGGACGAGCCGCAGCGGGGCCGCTGCGTCGGCCGCGAACGTCCACCGTACGAGCGTGCCGGTGCCCGCCGGGGTGAGCCGCCACTCCTCGACCAGGGCCCGGAGGCCCGGCGCGTTGGTGGCGTCCACGCGGTAGGCGTACACCTCCGCCTCCTTCGCCACGAGCACCGTCTCCTCGAAGCGGGTACCGCCCCTGAGCCGGATCTCCCGCCGGCCGTCGTCACCGAGCGGCCGGGCGAGCGTCACGGCCGAGAACCACTCGGCCCAGCCGGGTACGTCCTCGGCGAGGGCGTGGAAGACCGCCTCGGGGGAGACGGAGACCTCCCGGGCGAAGACGAGCCGTACGGGAGCGTGCTCGAGGAACTCGGTTCCCACCGGTCGCAGCGGACGAGCCATGGACACAACCCCCTGGTGTGCGGCCCGGCGCGGGACGGGCGGGCGGACACGGGCGGTACCCCGCCGGCGCCCGTCACCCTAGCTGACGGTCAGTCAGCTGTCTGCTCCTCGTCGGTCTCGCCCGCCACCACCAGCCGCCGCAGATGCTCGGAGACCTCCGCGCGCGCCCCCGCCGGCAGCCCGGCGTCCGTCACCAGGGTGTCGACCTGCTCCAGGGCCGCGAACGAACTCAGGCCCACCGTGCCCCACTTGGTGTGGTCCGCGACCACGACGACCCGCCGCGCCGACTGCACCAGGCGCCGGTTGGTCTCGGCCTCCGCGAGGTTCGGCGTCGACAGGCCGGCCTCGACCGATATCCCGTGCACACCGAGGAACAGCATGTCGAAGTGGAGCGCGGCGATCGCCTGGTCGGCCACCGGGCCCACCAGCGAGTCGGACGGGGTGCGCACGCCACCGGTCAGCACGACCGTGGCCGCTCCCTGCCGGGGGCCCGTGGTGCGCTGTGCCGCGTGGAAGACGTCGGCCACCCGGACCGAATTGGTGACGACGGTGAGGTCCGGCACCTCCAGCAGGTGATGGGCCAGCGCGAAGGTCGTCGTACCGCCCGACAGTGCGATGGCACTGCCCGGCGCGACCAGTTCGGACGCCGCCCGCGCGATGTCCTCCTTGGCGGTCAGCTCCAGCCCCGACTTCGCCTCGAAGCCCGGCTCGTGCGTGCTCGCCTCGACCACCGGCACGGCGCCGCCGTGCACCTTCTCCAGGACGCCCTGCCGGGCGAGCGCGTCCAGATCGCGCCGCACCGTCATGTCCGACACGCCGAGCTTGCGGGTCAGCTCGTTGACCCGGACGCCCCCACGGCGCCGGACCTCGTCCAGGATCAGGGCGCGCCGCTGCTCCGCGAGGAGGTTCTGATTCTCACTCACGTACGCTCCGGTCCTTTCGCCTCAAGCCGTCCGACACGCTCCGCGCACCCCCCGCGACAAGGACATTCCTCCCGCTTCCGGTGCGCGGGCGTCCCATCCTTGCACGGGTCGCCGCCGGTGGCGCCACCGACTGCCGGACGCGCGCATGTCATCAACGCGTCATCCCCCGCCCGCGTGTCGCACGGATCGGGGAGATTCCGTGTCGGGAGGTGTGCGCCCCCGCTCCGGTGGAGATCCTTGTGCCCGCACGGCAGATGCCGACGGAGCGTCACGGGGGAAGTGCGAACAGTGGAACGTGCACGTGAACATGGCCCGACCCGCGGACCGGGCGACCGCGCCGAGCCGGCCGGGGAGACCGGAGCCGCCCTGGAACTCCTGGTCCACGGCGTGGGCGGCACCACGCCCGAGAAGATGCTCGGTGATCCGCGCACCGTGCGGATCACCGGCGACGACACGGCGGCCGTCTTCCGGCGAGCCGGGGACGCCGACGCGGAGTCCCGACCGGGTGCCCGCCGCGGCCGCCCGGTACCCGAGGCGTACGTCTGGTGCAACCTCACCTCCGGCAACGGCACCCGCGCCCTGTGGCTGGTGCTGCTGCCCTTCATGGTCGTCAACCTCGCCCACTGGATGCGCCCCACCGCGCGCGGCCGCACCCGGACGGTGCGTCTGTACGGGCTGCTCGTGCGGCTCGCCGCCCTGACCCTGACCGTGCTGCTGGTCGCCGCCGTCTGCGAGGTCGCCCTCGACCTGACCGCCTGGCAGTGCGCGGGCACCCGCGCGTGCGCCGGGCGCCACTCCTGGCTGGGCTTCCTGTCGCCCGACTCCTCCGACGGCGGCTGGTGGAGCCGCCCCGGCCGCCGGCTCGCCCTCGCCGCCCTGCTGCCCGCAGGGCTCACCGGCCTGTTGTGGTACCTCTCCCACCGCACCTGGAGCGCCTACGAGTCCCAGCGGCCGCTGCCGCGCCGGCCCGAACCCGACGAGGAGACCGTCCGCACCGCCCTGAGCAGGCCCGGCTTCTGGTACGGCCGCCGACTGGTGGCCCGGCTGCGCGCCGCCCACACCGCCGCGGGCCTGCTCACGGTCGCCGCCGCGGTCTGCTCCGCCGCGGCCCGCTTCGACCGCCGGCCCGGCGGCCCCGCCCTGCTCGACACCGTGGGCCGGCTCCTGGACGCGGCCCTGGTCGCGGGCGCCTTCGCCGTGGTGTGGGTGGTCTGCCGCCGCGGCCGCAGCGAGCGGCGCCCCGACCAGGAACTCGACCGGCACCTCGTACGACGGCTGCCGCTCGCCGCCGTCGTCCTGCTCGCCTGCTCCCTGGTGTACGCCGGCTGGGAGCGTCCGGGCTGGGAATCGACCGGCCGGTTGCCGGGGGACGCCACCTTCGGCGCCCTCGCCGTGGCCCAGGGCGTCGTGGTCCTCGCCCTCGCCGTGGTGGCCCGCCTGCTGCAGCGCACCCACCCCGACCCCCGCGCGGCGCTGCGCGGCCTGGGCGGACCCGCCGTCGCCCTGCTGGCCTGCGCGCTGGGCGGCGTGATGTCCGCGGGCGTCGCGCAGCGGACGTCGGACTGGCTGGACGGCACCGGGACCTCCCTCGACGGCCCGCCGGTCCTGCTGACCTGGCAGGCGTCCGTCCTTCCGCCGCTGCTCGCCGTGCTCCTCGTGTTCTGCGGCCGACTGGCCCGGCGGACCTGGCTGCTGCGCCGCGCGGAACTGCCCGCGGTGGAACGGGACTATCCCGGCGAACCCCGGGACCCGCAGCGCACCCGCCATATCGCCAGGGCACGGGCCATGGCCACCCTGACCGACCGGGCGCCGCTCATCACGGCCGTCACGTCCACCGCCACACTGCTCCTGGGCGCCGGAGCGCTCGTGGGCGCCCTGACGACCGGCCGGGCACCCGCGGGCGCCGCCCGGCACGCCCACCCCTTCGTCCACGGCGCCGCCGCGACCGCGCAGGCCCTGGGCTCCTGGCTGATCGGCGTCGGCTTCGTCCTGTTCGTCACCTGGGGCCGGCGCGCCTACAAGGACCCCGCCGCCAGGCGCACCATCGGCATCCTCTGGGACGTGGGCACCTTCTGGCCGCGCGCCGCCCACCCCTTCGCGCCCCCCTGCTACGCCGAGCGCGCGGTGCCCGACCTGACCTGGCGGATGGACACCTGGACGCGCGCCACCGGCGGGCGGCTCGTCCTGTCCGGCCATTCGCAGGGCAGCGTCCTCGCCGCCGCGGCGGCCTGGCAACTGCACCCCTCCGTCCGCAGACGGGTCGCGCTGCTGACGTACGGCTCCCCGTTGGAACGCCTCTACGGCCGCTGGTTCCCGGCCCACTTCGGCCCGGCCGCCCTCAGCTCGCTGCACCACGAGGTCGACTGCTGGCGCAACCTGTACCGCCTCACCGACCCGATCGGCGGCCCCGTCCGCCTGTCCGGTGACTGCGGACCCGAGGTGGACCGCGAGGCACTCAAAGACCCCCTCGCCCACGGCCGCACCGCGCTGCATCCCCTGCCGGCGCCGATCCTCGGCCACTCCGACTACCAGGCCGACCCGGCGTTCGCCGAGGAACGCGAACGCCTGCTCGCCCGGCTCCGCCCGGACCTGCCGGGCCCCCGGCACCGGGCGGTTCCCGACGGGGGCACGAGCGAGGGGAGTCAGGGAAGCTCGGGCAGGTCCTCGGCGTAGAGGAGCGTCAGGTCGTCCGTGCTCGGGTCCTCGAACTGCGCGACCCGGCTCGCGTGCCGCTCCACCATGGCCTCGAAGGTCTGGCGGGCGGTGCGGCCGTTGCCGAACGCGGGGCCCTTGGGCAGCGTCGTGAAGTACTTCAGCAGGCCCTCGCCGGCGCCGGGCGCCAGCCGGTACTCGTGCTCCTCGGCCTGCTGCTCCACGATCCGCAGCAGTTCCTCGGGCCGGTAGTCACTGAACGTGATCGTCCGTGAGAAGCGTGAGGCCACACCCGGGTTGATCGACAGGAAACGCTCCATCTCGGCCGTGTAACCCGCGACGATCACCACGACCGCGTCGCGGTGGTCCTCCATCAGTTTCACGAGCGTGTCGATGGCCTCCTTGCCGAAGTCGCGGCCGGAGTCCTCCGGGGACAGCGCGTACGCCTCGTCGACGAACAGCACCCCGCCGCGCGCCCGGTCGAAGGCCTCCTGGGTGCGGATCGCGGTGGAGCCGATGTGCTCGCCGACCAGGTCGACGCGGGACACCTCCACGAGATGGCCCTTGTCCAGCACGCCGAGCGAGGCAAGGATCTCGCCGTAGAGACGGGCCACGGTCGTCTTCCCGGTGCCGGGGGAGCCGGTGAAGACCAGATGGCGCTTGACCGAGGCCGCCTTGAGGCCGGCCTGCTGGCGGCGCCGGCCCACCTCGATCATGTCGGTGAGCGCCCGCACCTCACGCTTGACGCTGTCCAGCCCCACCAGCGCGTCGAGCTCGCCGAGGACGTCCTTCGAGCTGCGCGCCGGCTCGGGGCCGGCCGGTCCCGCGAGCGGCTCCTGCTCGGTGGTGCGCTGACCGGGGATCGCGCCCAGCAGCCCGGGCGTCTGCGCGGTCGTCTGTACGGCGGTCTGCGGCGCCGCCGGCGGCCGTGGCCCCGCGCTCTCGTCGCTCGTGCAGTCCTCCACGACGGGGCCCACACCGGACGCGCCGTCCGGGCCGGCCTCCGCGAACTCGTACCCGCCGCGCGCGCAGCGCTCGGTACGGCACTTCTTCAGCGTCGTACGGCAGCCGTCGAGGACGTGGAAGCCGTACCCGCCGCTGCCGGTGACCCGGCAGTTCAGGAAGCTGCCGCGGCCGCCGGCCGAGACGTAGAAGCCCGCTTCGGCGGGGGCGTCGACCGTGCACCGCTCGATCGTCGGGTCGGCGCCCTTGGTGACGATCACTCCGGTCTGGGTGCCGTCGACACTGCAGTTGCTGAGGGTGCCGCCACTGCCGTGGTCGCGGAACCAGGCACCCGTGGCCGCCTCCCGGATACGGCAGTCGTCGAGCTGGGCGGTGGCGCCGTCGCTCACCGACACCGCCGTGTTGCGCACCTGGGACAGGTCGCTGTCGACGACGTCGACGCGGGAGCCGCGGTCCAGGACGAACAGGGCGTCCGGCACGTCGTGCACCCGGCAGGACTCCAGGACCGCGGTGGCGCCGTCGCTGACCCAGACCGCGGGGTAGTCGCCCGTGCTGTCGAAGATCTCGCACTGGTTGGCGTCCACACGGGTGCCCGGGTCCCACACCGACAGTCCGTTGCGGCCGAACTGACGCACCGTCGTCCTGGTCAGTGTGAGCACCGAGCGGGAACGCAGGTCCACCGCGTTCTCCGGGATGTCGTGGATGCGGCAGTCGGCCAGCGTGAGGACCGCGTCGGTGTCGAGCGTGACGCCGTCGGCGGTGGTGCGGTGCACGTCGCAGTCGGTGAGGTGCGCGGTGGCCCGTCCGGTGATCTGGACGCCGCTGCCCCTGACCTCGTAGATCTCGCAACCCACCGCTTCCAGCGCCGAGTTCTCACCGGTCACCGTGAGACCCGCGCCCGAGGTGTGGTGGATCCGGCAGCGCTCCAGGCGGGGATGCGCGCCGCCGCGCACCGCGACCCCCGACTGGCCGGCCGCGACCACCTCGCACTCCTCGAACACCCCGCCGCCGCCGTCGAGTACGGCGATACCGATGCCGGCCGGATTGTCGACCGTGCACCGCCGCACCGTCGGGCGGGCGCCCGACCGCACCTCGATGCCGGCCGCGGACCGCGTGACGATCCGCACGTCCAGAAGCTCCGGTGTGCCCGCCTCCACCAGCAGCGCGGGGGCGGCCGAGTCCTGGCCCTCCACGTGCAGGTCCTGCACCACCGCGGAGGCGCACACGGTCAGCGGCACTCCGTCCACGGGCGCGATCCGCACCGAACCGGCGGAGCCCTCGGGGCCGCGCAGGGTCACCGCACGCTCCACCACGAGGTTCTCGCGGTACGTGCCGGGCGCGACGGTGAGGACGTCGCCGTCGGCCGCGGCCTCCAGGGCGGCGGCGAGCGATGCGTACTCACCTGTGCGGCGGCGCCACCGCGATGTGCCGGTGTGCGTCACCTGGACCGTGCCCTGTGCCATGGCGTTGCCGTGCCCCCACCTCGTGGTACGCGGGTTGATGCCGAAGAACTCGGCCGGTCCACCGTAGCGTGCGCGCGGGCGGTGGGTTGACCAGAGTGGGAAGGCCGTCAGCTGCCGGTGCCGGTCCGGCCCCAGTCGGGGCCCGCCCGCTCCCAGGCCTGGTCCCAACGGGCGTACCGGCGGCGGATTATGTGCCACAGGACCAGCCGTCTGCACCCCTCGACCAGGGCCACCACCAGCAGGGCCGTGCCCACCCCGGCGAGGACGGCGTGGGTCGTCGCCGTCGCCGAGTCCAGCGGGCGGGCCACCAGCCGGCCGTGCGGGTCGGTCCACAGCGTGAAGTGGTCACCGCGGTGCGGGGACTTGAGCTCGGCCATGGCCGGTCCGTGCTGCCGGGTGCCGTCCGGCGCGGTCCACCCGGCGAGGACCCGGCTGCGCACGTCCCGCCCGGAGGAGGTCTCCGGATCCGCCTCCAGCGGGGAGCGGTCGAGTCGGCGGAGCACGGTGGCGGTGACCAGATGGCGGGAGTGGGTCTGCTCCCGCACGGACCGCTGCAGGACGCCCTGGGCGACGGTGCCCACCAGGGAGCCCAGCACCGGTGCCACGACCAGGATCAGCAGCAGGGCGAGCAGTGCGACCCAGGCCTCGGCCAGGTCGGTCGTACGGCGCAGCGGATTGTGCCGCCAGCGCCAGAGTCCGCTGATCGCTCGCACCGGCCCGCACCCCCTTCCCGCTCCGTGATAACCCGTCGCGGAGTCGTTCCGCCGTGGGACCGGTGAAGAGAGAGCGAAGTCACCGGACCGGGACCATGGCGGACCCCGCACGGATCCCAACGAGCGGGCCCCCGAAAGGGGTTCCCGCGGGCCCGGCCCGGACAGGGGCGGCCGGCCGGGAACCGGAGAGCCCCTCGCGGGTGCCTCAGCCGAGGACGGTGACCGGATCGCCGACGCGGATGGTGCCGGAGGACTCGGGGACCAGGTTCTGCCCGAAGACCAGCATGCTTCCGAACCGGCGGTGGCGCCCCAGGGTGCGCAGGGGCTCCTTGCCGCGTCCGGCGGTGGCCTGGTCGGTCGTGGTGACGACGCACCGGCCGCACATCTTGGCGACCCGGAAGGTGACGTCGCCGACGGCGACCCGTGACCAGTCGTCCTCGGCCCAGGGGTCGGTGCCCGCCACGACCACGTTCGGCCGGAACCGGTTCATGGGCAGCGGGCCCTCTTCGGCGTGGTCGCCCTCCGCGATCAGGGAGTTGAGCGCGTCGAGTGAGGCGGCCGTGGTGAGCAGCAGCGGGTAGCCGTCCGCGAAGGAGACGGTCTCACCGGGCAGCGCGTGCCCGGGGTCGACGGGCCGCCGCGTGGCGGGGTCGTCCATGTGCACGAGGCGCACCTGCGCGCCGGTGTACTCGCTGCACCAGGCGTGCGCGGCGGCGGCCTGTGCGGGCACTGCCTCTACCTTGTCGCCGAAGATGTCCACCCACACCGTGGCGGCCGCCTCCGGCACGGGCACGGCGAGCGGCTCCATACCGGGCGCGGACAGACGGAGGCCGCCGTCGGGCAGGAGCTCGGCGGCGGCCAGTGCCAGATGCGCCTTCTGACGTTGTGTGACGACCTTTCCCCCGTCGTCGATCAGTACCCAGCGCCGGTCTCCGGCCAGCCCCCAGGGCTCCACGACGGCCTCCCGGGGCGCCAGGCCCCGGAACGCCTTGACCGGGTGAAGATGAATCGACTGCAGCTGCGCGTTCCCCATGGCTCCATCGTGCCAGGCGGCGCCGTCGGTGCCGAGGGCCGATCAGTAGCCGCGATACTGCTGCTGGTTGCCGTACGGATCCTGGTAAGGGGCTGGAGCGGGCCGGGGAGCAGCGGGGCGCATCGCCTCGTAGCCCGTGCCGGGACCCGGCTGTCGCGGCTGCTGTTGCTGCGGGCCGGGGTAACCGCGCGGTGCGGCGGCCTGCTGCGGGATGTACGCGGCGGGCGCCTGCTGGAGCGGGGCGACCTGCTGCACCTGCTGGTAGCCGTAGGAGGGCTGGGAGGGAGCCGCCGGGAGGGCGGGCAGTGCCGACGGCAGCGCGGGCAGGTAACCACCCGTGTCGTACGCGGCGGGGACCCGGATCGGAGCGATCTGCGGGGTGCCCCGCTCGGCCACGAGCGAGTCGTAGATCGGGGTGTCCGGGAAGGAGGCGGAGTAGTAGCCGCCGCCATAAGTGGAGCGGGGGGAGGTCATGGCACATAAGTTAAGCCCACGATGTGCTGGTTGGGGAGACCGATAAGAGGGTTGTTTTCCGTGTCCGGCGTGATGTGGGATCCCCAATGCGAGCGAACTTGGCAAAAAGGGGCGCTGAGCTGCGTTCGGATCATGTAAATGCCCGGTTCCCGAGTGGTTACCGGCGGTTGACCACTGCTTCCTCCGCGTTCTCTTTGCGCCTCTCATGGGAGTTCGCCGTCGCTGCGAATAGGTTGGGCGGCGGAAGTAAACCGAAGGGCAGCCGTCACCGGGCCGGCCCGGTGACCCGTGATGGGGGCGGACATGTCAATGCCGAAGGGATCCAACGCTCCGGTGCCGACGACGGCACTGCGCGTCGAAATGGGCTGGCGCACCGCACCGGGCGTGCCCGACGCGGACGCCTCGGCCCTGGTCCTGGTCGGGGGGAAGGTCCGCTCCGACGGTGACTTCGTCTTCTACAACCAGCCCGCGCACTCCTCCGGCGCGGTCCGGCACGAGGGCAAGCGCGTCGACGCCGGCAGGGTGACCGACACCCTCCTCGTCGACCTCGCGCGCGTGGAGCCCGCCGTCGACACGGTGGTCCTCGCCGCCTCCGCGGACGGCGGTACGTTCGCGCAGATCCCCGAGCTGTACATCGAGGTCCGGGACGCCGCGCGGGACACGGTCGCCGCACGTTTCGACAGCACCGGCGCCACGGTCGAGACGGCCTTCGTGCTCGGCGAGTTCTACCGCCGCCAGGGCGCCTGGAAGTTCCGTGCCGTGGGCCAGGGCTACGACAGCGGACTGGAGGGCCTGGCCAGGGACTTCGGGATCACGGTGGACGAACCGCAGCACGCGGCCCCTCCCGCACCGGCGCCCCCGGCCCCCCGGCCGGCGACCGCACCGGCG
Organism: Streptomyces sp. NPDC043878; assembly: GCF_056435735.1. Taxonomy (NCBI): domain Bacteria; kingdom Bacillati; phylum Actinomycetota; class Actinomycetes; order Kitasatosporales; family Streptomycetaceae; genus Streptomyces; species Streptomyces sp. NPDC043878. The sequence goes on along the minus strand of NZ_JBWKDW010000004.1, from coordinate 73,374 downwards.
CCCCCGGCCCCCCGGCCGGCGACCGCACCGGCGCCCCCGGCCCCCCTTCCACCGCCGGCGGCACCCCCGGCGACCGTGCCGCCCGTGGCACCGCCGCCGACCACGCGGCCGCCCGTGGCACCGCCGCCCCCGCCGCAGGCACCCCCCGCCGCACCCGTGCGGCTGACCAAGGTCACGCTCACCAAGGCCGCGCCCTCCGTGTCGCTGACCAAGCAGGGCGGTACCTCGGGCGCCCTGCGCGTGAACCTCAACTGGGAGGTGCGCAAGCAGTTCTCGGGATGGGGCAGCAAACGCGGCCGGGCCGTCGCCATGCACGCCGACCTCGACCTGGACCTGTGCGCGTTGTACGAACTCTCCGACGGCCGCAAGGGAGTCGTCCAGGCACTCGGCAACGCCTTCGGGTCGCTCCAGCACCCGCCGTACGTCCATCTCGACGGCGACGACCGCACCGGAGCGGTGGCCGACGGCGAGAACCTGACCGTCAACCTCGACCACGCCCGGGACTTCCGCCGCATCCTCGTCTTCGTCACCATCTACGAGGGCGCCCGCTCCTTCGCCGACCTGCACGCCACGGTCACCCTCCAGCCGCAGTACGGCGCCACGGTCGACTTCTCGCTCGACGAGTGCACGGTCCCCTCGACCGTGTGCGCGCTCGCCCTGATCACCAACACCGGCAGCGACCTGGTCGTACAGCGGGAGGCCCGCTACCTGGTGCCCGAGCGCGGGGTGAGCCCGCAGCGCACCGTCGACCGCGTCTACGGCTGGGGCATGAACTGGACACCCGGCAGGAAGTGAGCGCTCAGACCTCGTCGCCGGCGACCGCGTCCGGGCGGGCGTAGGTGCGGCCCTTCCAGGCCGCCCCGCGCCCCCGGTGGTGCTGCACCGCGGAATCCACCGTCATCAGGAGGTAGAGGAAGGCGGTGAACGGCAGCAGGGGCGCGAGCCACAGCGGCTGCCGGTAGTAGCGGACCATCGGGACGTACGTCGCCGTCATCACCAGCCAGGCCGACCCCCCGACCGCGGCCGCCGTCGCGTCTCCGGCGGCCGCACCGGCCACCAGCGCCACCGGCGGCACCAGGTAGACCAGCGCCAGCCCGGCGACCGTCCCGGCCAGCAGCAGGGGACTGTGCCGCAACTGCGCGTACGCGCTGCGCGACACCATCCGCCACAGGTCGCCCAGCCGCGGGTAGGGCCGCACGCTGTCCACCCGCTCGGCCAGCCCCAGCCACACCCGGCCACCGCCGCCCTTCACGGCCCGCGCGAGCGCCACGTCGTCGATCACGGCCTGCCGGATGGCGTCGGGAATCCGCGCGCGCTCGGCCGCCCGCGCGCCGAGCAGGACGCAGCCGCCCGCCGCGGCCGCCGTCCGGGTCCCCACCCTGCCGATCCGGCGGAACGGATACAGCTGGGCGAAGAAGTAGACGAACGCCGGCACGACCAGCCGTTCCCAGCCGCTCTCCACCCGCAGTCGGGCCATCTGGGAGACGACGTCGAAGCCGCCGGTGTCCGCCGCCGCGACCAGTTCCCGCAGGCTGTCGGGCGCGTGCGCGATGTCGGCGTCCGTCAGCAGCAGGTACTCGGGGTCCCGCGCCCGGGCGAGGCCCATGCCGTGCCGCACCGCCCAGAGCTTGCCGGTCCAGCCCGCGGGCGGCTCGCCCGGAGACGCCACGGTCAGGGGCAGCCCGCCGGTGCGCCGCGCCAGTTCCCGCGCGAGGTCCCCCGTGCCGTCGGCGCTGCCGTCGTCGACGAGGAAGACCTCCGCCCGCCCCGGGTAGTCCTGCGCCAGCAGCGAGGGCAGCGAGGCCGGCAGCACCTCCGCCTCGTCGCGGGCCGGTACGACCACACAGACCGAGGGCCACCGCGCGGGCTCGCCGCGGGGTGGCAGCCTGACGTCAGTGCGCCAGAAGAAGCCCTGGCAGAGCAGCAGCCACAGCCAGGCGGCGAGTGATCCGGCGGCGATCCACACGATGGCGCTCACGCGCGCAGTCTGCCCCACGAGGGCTGCCCGGAAGGGGCCATCGTCTATGGTGGCCGGGTGAAGATCGCGCTCATGGACTCCGGAATCGGTCTGCTGGCGGCCACCGCCGCCGTTCGGCGCCTGCGCCCCGACGCCGATCTGGTGCTCTCCCTGGACCCCGACGGGATGCCCTGGGGACCGCGCACCCCGCAGGACCTGACCCGGCGCGCCCTGGCCGTGGCCGAGGCCGCCGCCGCCCACGCTCCGGACGCCCTGATCATCGGCTGCAACACCGCGACCGTGCACGCCCTGTCCACCCTGCGCGACCACCTCGAACCCGCTCTGCCCGTCATCGGCACGGTCCCGGCGATCAAGCCGGCCGCCGCCGGCGGCGGACCGTTCGCGATCTGGGCGACGCCGGCCACCACGGGCAGCCCCTACCAGCGCAACCTCATCGACGAGTTCGCCGACGGCGTGCCGGTCACCGAGGTGCCCTGCCACGGGCTCGCCGAGGCCGTGGAGCACGCGGACGAGGGTGCGATCACCGCCGCCGTCGCCGCGGCCGCCGCGCTGACCCCCGAGGACGTCACGACCGTCGTCCTGGGCTGCACCCATTACGAGCTGGTCGCCGAACGCATCCGCGCCGCCGTGCAGCGCCCCGGCTTCCCGCCGCTCGTCCTGCACGGCTCGGCGGGCGCGGTGGCCGCCCAGGCCCTGCGCCGGCTCGGCGAGCCGACCTCGCCCCGATCCGCCGCCGACGGCGGTCTGACGGTCCTGCTGAGCGGACGCGAGGGCGCGCTGCCCGCCGCCGCCCTGGCCTACGAGGAAGGCCGGCTCCTCCAGGCGGTCACCCCCGCCCGCTGACCGAGCGTCACCCCGCCGGGGCTCCCTGCGGCAGCGGCGGCACGGAAAGCGTCACTCTCCGCGAGGTACTGCCCGCAGAGCGAAACCTGAGTACTGTCGTAGGCATGAGGGACCACCCCCACGGCGAGCACCTCCCCGGCACCCACCCCCGCGGTGAGCACGCCCCCCACCCCGACGTCTGGACCGGCCGCGCCACGAACCGGGTCCAGTGGCTGCTCGCGCTCGTCGGCGCCGCCTGCCTGGCGCTCGGCGTCGAACTGGCCGTCGACTCGACATGGACCTCGGGCATCGCCCCCCTGGTCATGTCCGTCGTCGGCTGCATCGCGGCCGGAGTGCTGGTGCTGTTCGGCACCCTCGCCTTCGTCCATGTCGCGCTCAAGGTCGACCGGGACTGCCTGGAGGTGCGCTGCGGCCACATCGGTGTTCCGCGCCGCCGCATCCCGCTCGCCCAGGTGACCGGCGCCGAGTTCGTCGCGCTCGTCACCCCCCGCCACTGGGGCGGCTGGGGCTACCGCTGGCTGCCCGAGAAGGGCACCGCGGTCGTCGTACGGCGGGGCGAGGGCCTGATGCTGAGCCTGTGGGACGGGCACACGTTCACGATCACGGTGGACGACGCGGAGGCCGCCGTACGCGTCATCAGGGACCGACTGCGCCCGAGCACGCCCGGCGCCACGCACTGACCGTGCCCGGCCGGCCGCCGCGTCTCCTCCCGGCTCAGAGGGGCGGACGATCACCGTGACCGAGGCTCCGGCGCCACGGTAGCCGCCGATGGGCGGTTTGTGGATGCGTTGGACCGGGCCGCGCGGGAACGACGCGCCGGCGGCACGGACACCGGCCACCGCCTGCCCCGTGGACGTCGCTGTCGGCGCCAAGGTCACCGGCCGTACACTCCCGGAGTGACCGTCACCGCAACCTCCGTGGACGAATCGGACCAGCTGGAACCGTCGAGCGAGCCCGCGACACGCGGGTCGCGGCTCACGCGGTTCGTCCCGGCCGCCGTCGCGGCGCTCTCCGGAGTGCTGCTCTACGTCAGTTTCCCGCCCCGCACCCTCTGGTGGCTGGCCCTGCCGGCCTTCGCCGCCTTCGGCTGGGTGCTGCGCGGCCGGAGCTGGAAGGCGGGCCTCGGTCTCGGCTACCTCTTCGGCCTCGGCTTCCTGCTGCCGCTCCTGGTGTGGACCGGGGTCGAGGTCGGCTCCGGTCCCTGGCTGGCGCTCGTGGCGGTGGAGGCGGTCTTCATCGCGCTGGTCGGCGCGGGTATCACGGCCGTCTCGAAGCTGCCCGGCCGGCCGGTGTGGGCGGCCGCGGTGTGGATCGCCGGCGAGGCGGCGCGCGCGCGGGCGCCCTTCAACGGCTTCCCCTGGGGCAAGATCGCGTTCGGTCAGGCCGACGGCGTCTTCCTGCCGCTCGCCGCGGTGGGCGGCACCCCCGTGCTCGGTTTCGCCGTCGTCCTGTGCGGGTTCGGCCTGTGCGAGCTCGTCCGGCTGGCGGTGCGGGCGCGCCGCACCCGCGTCGTCCGGCGCTCGGCCGCGGCGGTCGCCCTGCTGAGCGTCGCCGTGCCGGTGGTGGGAGCCGTGGCCGCCCGCGGCCTGGTCAGCGACAAGGCCCAGGACGGCACCGTGACCGTCGCGGTCATCCAGGGCAACGTGCCCCGCTCCGGGCTGGAGTTCAACGCCCAGCGGCGGGCCGTGCTCGACTACCACGCGCGGGAGACGCGGCGACTGGCCGCCGAGGTCGCGGCGGGCCGGGTCGCCCGGCCCGACATCGTGCTGTGGCCCGAGAACTCCTCCGACATCGACCCCTTCGCCTATCCCGACGCGCGCGCGGTCATCGACGGCGCGGCGAAGGCGATCGGCGCTCCCGTCTCGGTCGGCGGAGTCGTCGAGAAGCACGGCAAGCTGTACAACGAGCAGATCCTGTGGGACCCGGCGAAGGGGCCCGTGGACACCTACGACAAGCGGCAGATCCAGCCCTTCGGCGAGTACCTCCCGCTGCGCTCCCTGCTCGGCGCGATCAACAAGAACTGGACCTCGATGGTCCGCCAGGACTTCAGCCGGGGCACCGAGCCGGGTGTCTTCGACATGGACGGCGCCAAGGTCGGCCTGGTCACCTGCTACGAGGCCGCCTTCGACTGGGCCGTGCGCTCCGAGGTCACCGACGGCGCGCAGCTGATCTCCGTGCCGAGCAACAACGCGACCTTCGACCGCAGCGAGATGACCTACCAGCAGCTCGCGATGTCCCGGGTGCGTGCGGTCGAGCACAGCCGGACCGTGACGGTGCCGGTGACCAGCGGCGTCAGCGCGATGATCATGCCGGACGGCAGGATCACGCAGCGGACCGGCATGTTCGTGGCCGACTCGCTGGTGCAGAAGGTGCCGCTGCGGTCGTCGCAGACACCGGCCACCCGGCTCGGGATCCTGCCGGAGATCGCCCTGGTGCTGGTCGCCGCCGGCGGGCTGGGCTGGGCGATCGCCTCCGGCGTGCGCGGGCGGCGCGCCCGCGACGCGTAGCCGTACGCCGGGCGAACGCCCCCAGCGCTGTGACGGGGGCGGCCCGACCGGCCGGTTAGGGTCGGGGGCATGGCTACCCCCGACTTCATCCAGACGCTCCGCGCCTACGCCGGGCATCAGTTGCTCTGGCTCCCCGGTGTCAGTGCCGTCGTCTTCGACGACGAGGGCCGCGTGCTGCTGAACCGCCGCTCCGACACCGGACAGTGGGCGCTGATCGGCGGTATTCCGGAGCCGGGGGAGCAGCCGGCGGCCTGCGCCGTGCGCGAGATCCACGAGGAGACCGGGGTGCGGGCCGTCGTCGAGCGGGTGATCGTCGTCCAGGCGCTCAAGCCCGTCACCTACGACAACGGCGACATGTGCCAGTACATGGACATCTCGTTCCGCTGCCGGGCCGTCGGTGGGCAGGCCCGGGTCAACGACGACGAGTCGCTGGAGGTGGGCTGGTTCGAGGTGGACGCGCTGCCGGACCTCAACGACTTCGGGCGCCAGCGGATCAAGCAGGCACTGTCTGACGCACCCACATGGTTCGACCCTACGAGTTCCAGCTGAAGTATGGGCTGTGACCACATGTGGTCCGGCCGGGGTGCTGCCTAGGCTCGATCCATGACCCCGAGCAGCCCCCACCCGGCCCCCCACACCCCCTCGCTCGACCTCGACGGCCGTACCGCCCTGGTCACCGGTGCCGCCGGCGGTATCGGCCGGGCCTGCGCGCTGCGGCTCGCCGCCGCCGGTGCCAAGGTGAGAGCGGTCGACCGGGACGCGGCCGGCCTGGCGGAACTCGCCGGAGCCGCCGGCGGTCTCGCGGGCGTCGTCGAGCCGCACGTGCTCGACCTGACCGACCTCGAGGCCGCCGAACTCGCCGCCGCGGGCACCGACGTCCTGGTCAACAACGCCGGGCTGCAGCTGGTGCGGCCCATCGAGGAGTTCCCCCCCGAGGTCTTCCACACGGTGCTCACCGTGATGCTGGAGGCACCGTTCCGCCTCATCCGCGGCGCCCTGCCCCACATGTACGGCCAGCAGTGGGGCCGCATCGTCAACGTGTCCTCCGTCCACGGGCTCCGCGCCTCGGCCTACAAGTCGGCCTATGTGGCGGCCAAACACGGCCTGGAGGGGCTGTCGAAAACGGCCGCCCTCGAAGGCGCCCCCCATGGCGTGACGTCGAACTGTGTGAACCCCGCCTATGTGCGCACCCCCCTGGTCGAGAAGCAGCTCGCCGATCAGGCCCGCACCCACGGCATCCCGGAGGAACGGGTGCTGACCGAGGTGCTGCTCCAGGACACCGCCGTCAAGCGGCTCATCGAACCGGAGGAGGTGGCCGAGGCCGTGGCGTACCTGTGCGGCCCGCACGCCTCGTTCGTGACCGGAACCTCCCTCGTCCTCGACGGCGGCTGGACCGCCCACTGAGGCGGCCGCCGGGGTGGCCCGCCGAAGTTGTCCACAGGGCTGACGGGCCGAGCGAGGGATGGGTGATCCTGTGAGCATGTCCAGCGATCACGTGCAGTCCGCCGAGCGTCTCACCACCCGCGCCGCGGCCCCCGTCCCGGCGCCCGCGGCCCGGGTCCGGGCGCTGACCGGCGCCGAACCGGTGCCCGGTGGCGCCGAGACGCCCTTCCTCGAACTGCTGGCCCGCGGCGCGTCCGCCGAAGCCTACGAGCAGCCGGTGCTGCTGGCCCGCGCCGAGGGCCGGCCCGCCGAACGGATCGCCGCGCTGGAACAGGCCAAGCTGCTCGCGCTGCGCGTCCGCGCCGAGCTGGAGGGGCGGCGCCGGCGGGAGGCGGAGCTGTCCGCGCTGTTCGAGACCGCCCACGACCTGGCCGGCCTGCGCGACCTGGACGCGGTGCTCCAGGCGATCGTGCAGCGGGCCCGCTCCCTGCTCGGCACGGACGTCGCCTACCTCAGCCTCAACGATCCGGCGCGCGGCGACACCTACATGCGGGTGACCGAGGGCTCGGTCGCCGCCCGCTTCCAGCAGTTGCGGCTCGGCATGGGCGAGGGGCTCGGCGGCCTCGTCGCCCAGACGGCCCGCCCGTACGTCACCGACGACTACTTCAAGGACGACCGCTTCCAGCACACCCTGCCCATCGACTCGGGCGTACGGGACGAGGGACTGGTCGCCATCCTCGGCGTGCCGCTGACGCTGGGGCACCACGTCATCGGCGTCCTGTTCGCGGCCGACCGGCGGGCCCGGGTCTTCGAACGCGAACAGATCGCCCTGCTCGGTTCGTTCGCCGCGCTGGCCGCGGCCGCCATCGACACCGCCAACCTGCTGACCGAGACCCGCTCCGCCCTGGCCGGCCTGGAACGGGCCAACGAGATCATCCGGGACCGCAGCGGTGTCATCGAGCGCGCCTCCGACGTCCACGACCGGCTCGCCGAACTGGTCCTGCGCGGCGGCGGCGTGCACGACGTGGCCGCCGCGGTCTCCGCGGTCCTGGACAGCACGGTCGAGTTCACCGAGGCGGACACCGCGCCCGCGCGGGCCCTGGAGGCGTCCCGCGCCGAAGGACACGCGGTGCGGCACGGCCACGACTGGATCGCCGCCGTGGCGGCCGGCGGGGAACTGCTCGGCGCGCTGGTGCTGCGCGGTCACCCCGAGCTCGACCCCGTCGACCAGCGCACGCTGGAGCGGGCCGCGATGGTCACCTCGCTCCTCCTGCTCGCCAGGCGGTCCGCCGCCGAGGCCGAACAGAGGGTGCGCGGCGAGCTGTTGGACGACCTGCTGGACGCCCGCGACCGGGACCCGCGCCTGCTGCGCGAACGCGCCGCCCGGCTGCGCGCCGACCTCGACGCCACGCATGTGGTGCTCGCCGCCCGGCTCGACGGCGCGGCCGCGGACGCCGACCAGGAGGCGGCGGCCCGCAGACGTCTGTGGTCGGCCGCCTCGCACCTCGCCGCGACCCGGCGGGGCCTGGCCGCCGCGCGGGACGGCGGCACCGTCCTGCTGCTGCCCCTGCCCACGGGAGACAGCGCGACGGAGCTGGCGCGCGCCACCGCCCGCCGGCTCGGCACCGCCGTCCACGAGCCGGTCACCGTCGGCGCCTCCGCCCCCGTCGGGAGACTCGCCGACCGGCCGGACGCCGTGGCCGCCGCCTACGAGGAGGGCCGGCGCTGTCTGGACGCCCTGCGGCTGCTGGGCCGCTCCGGCGACGGGGCCGCCGCCGAGGACTTCGGCTTCCTGGGGCTCCTGCTGGCCGGTGACCGGGACATCTCCGGCTTCGTCGACCGCACGATCGGCCAGGTCGTCACCTACGACGAGCGGCGCGGCACCGACCTGGTCCGCACTCTCGACGCGTACTTCGCCTGTGGGATGAGCCCCGCCCGCACGAAGGACGAGCTGCACGTCCACGTCAACACGGTCGCACAGCGCCTGGAGCGGGTGGGACGCCTGCTCGGTGACGACTGGCAGAGCCCCGCCCGCGCCCTGGAGATCCAACTCGCTCTGCGTCTGCACCTGGTGTCGGGTCCACCGCGCCACTGACCCCGTACGCGCGGGCGTACGGGGGCCGGGCGCTGAGTGGTGTGATCAGACGGGGCGCGCGTCCGCGGAGCGGGCCCGCGCGGGCTCCGGGGCGTCAGCGGGCTCGACACCGGCCAGGTCCCGGTGACGGGTCTCCTCGGCCACCGCGACGGCGACGACCGTCACGACGGCGGCGGCGATGACGTACAGGGCGATGGGTGTGGAACTGCCGTAGTCGGCCAGCAGCGCGGTGGCGATCAGGGGCGCGGGCGCGCCGGCCGCGACGGAGGCGAACTGAGCCCCGATGGAGGCGCCGGAGTAGCGCATCCGGGTTGCGAACATCTCGGAGAAGAAGGCGGCCTGCGGCGCGTACATCGCCCCGTGCAGCGCCAGGCCGACGGTCACGGCCAGGATCAGGAAGCCGAAGCCGCCGGTGTCGACGAGGGAGAAGAACGGGAACATCCACAGGCCGATGCCGACGGCGCCCAGCAGGTAGACAGGGCGGCGGCCGACCCGGTCCGACAGCGCGCCCCAGGCCGGGATGACCGCGAAGTGCACGGCCGAGGCGATCAGCACGGCGTTCAGCGCGGTCTGCCTGGACACTCCGGCCGAGGTGGTGGCGTAGACGAGGATGAAGGCCGTGATGACGTAGTAGCTGATGTTCTCCGCCATACGGGCGCCCATCGCGACCAGGATGTCGCGCCAGTGGTGCCGCAGGACCGAGACGAGCGGCAGCTTCTCCGTCTCGGCCGGCCGGGCCGCCCTGCGTGCCTCCGCCTGCGCCAACGCCTCCTTGAAGACCGGCGATTCGTCGACGGACAGACGAATCCACAGACCGACGGCCACCAGCACACCGGAGAGCAGGAAAGGTATCCGCCAGCCCCAGGAGACGAAGGCCGCGTCGGACAGCACGGCGGTGAGGAACGACAGCACCCCGGTCGCGAGGAGTTGTCCCGCGGGTGCGCCCGTCTGCGGCCAGGAGGCCCAGAAGCCCCGGCGCCGGGCGTCGCCGTGTTCGGACACCAGCAGGACGGCCCCGCCCCACTCGCCGCCGAGCGCGAAGCCCTGCACCAGGCGCAGGGCCGTCAACAGGACGGGCGCGGCCGTTCCGACGGTGGCGTGGGTCGGCAGCAGTCCGATCGCGAACGTGGCAGCGCCCATCAGCAGCAGGCTCAGCACCAGCAGCTTCTTGCGTCCGAGCCGGTCGCCGTAGTGCCCGAAGACGAGGGCACCGAGCGGACGGGCGGCGAACCCGACCGCGTACGTGAGGAACGACAGCAGGGTGCCGACGAGCGGGTCGGAGCCCGGGAAGAACAGCTTGTTGAAGACGAGGGCGGCCGCGGAGCCGTAAAGGAAGAAGTCGTACCACTCGACGGTGGTGCCGATGAGACTGGCGGCGACGATGCGCTTGAGGCCGGCGGGGACGGGGGGCGTCGGTGGAGCGGTTGCTGCGGAGGCCATGTGCGCCACTTCCTCGTGTGCGGTGGGGACGGTGGGTGTCGGCACACCGTAGGAAGACGCACGTCACGGGCACATGTGGTGGGGCACCATACTTCGGGGGCGGGGTGTGCGTGCCGGCCCCATGACTGACCTCGGCCGACGGAGACGGGGACCTGTCGGGACGCGGGACGGGGGACGGGGGACGGGGAAGGTCACCCAGCTAAGACGTGAGTTGTTCGCTCATGGGCTTGTGCGAGGCGCTGACCCGCTGGACGGCGGCCGTCGAACGCGAACAGGACCACATCGTCACCGCTCTCGGCGTCGAGGAGACGGTCCTGCTGCGGACGTTGCTAGAGCGGGCGTCGCGCCGACTGGGCCGAGGGGGAAACGCCGTCGAGCGGCCGGTCTCGTCAGTCGGCCGGCGTGCCCGGAGCGCCTGGCGTGCCCGGAGCGCCGGGCAGGGGGGCGCCGTTCGTCCGGGCTTCGAGGGCGTGCAGTACGGCCACCATGTCCTCACCCCCGTGGCCCCGCGCCACCGTCTCGCCGAACAGGGCGTGGCAGACGTCGAGAAGGGGTGAGGCCGCACCGGACCCGCGGGCGGCCTCCGCGATCAGCCGGTTGTTGTACAGGACGTCGGCGGCGCTCGCCTGGACGGCGAAGTCGCGGGCCAGGAGCTTGGGTGCCTTCATGCGGGAGACGGCGCTGGCCATCGGGCCCGCGTCCAGGACGTCGAGGAACCGGTGCCGGTCCAGGCCGTGCCGGTCGGCGAAGTGGAACGCCTCGGTCAGTCCGGTGACCAGCGTGATCAGGAACAGGTTCACCGAGAGCTTGGTGAGCAGGGCGTCCGGGACGGCACCGCAGACGAAGGTCTGCCGGCACATCGGGGCCAGCAGGGGGCGTACGGCGGCCACCGCCTCGTCGTCGCCCGCCAGCATCGCCACCAACTCGCCCTGTTCCGCCGGGACTCGGGAACCGGAGACCGGAGCCTCGACGTAACTCCCGCCCGCGGCACGCACATCGGCCTGAAGACTCGCGGAGTACTCGGGCGAGGTCGTCCCCATCGGGACGACCGTGCGGCCGGCGACCCGCGCGGCGAAGTCCGGTGTTCCACGCCCCAGAACGGCGTCGAGGGCGGACCCGTCGGCCTGCATGAGGACCACGGTGGCGGCCCGTTCGAACACCTCGGCCGGGCTGTCCGCGACCTCGGCCCCGGCGGCACGCAGAGGTGCGCACCTGGCCGGGGTGCGGTTCCAGACGACCAGGGGCGTTCCCGCGCGGGCCAGGTTGAGGGCCATGGGCTGCCCCATGACCCCGAGGCCGACGAAACCCACGTACGCCACGCCGCACCGCCGTTTCTGCCCGCGCCCGGGCGCGGGGCGGGATCGTTCCGTCCGCCGCCAACCGACTATGACAGCGGTCATAGTAGCCGCCTCTATGACGACGGTCATAGGGTGCGGGACAGGGGCTCACGAACGTGCGGGAGGTCGGGATGGCGGTGCCCGAACGGGGGCCACGCGAGCGGATGGTCTTCAGCGCGGCCCAGCTCATCCGGCGCGACGGCGTCGCCGCCACCGGCATGCGCGAGGTCGCGGCGCACGCCGGCGCGCCCCGCGGCTCGCTCCAGCACTACTTCCCCGGCGGCAAGGAACAGCTGGTCAACGAGGCCGTGGGGTGGGCGGGACGGTACGCGGGCAACCGTGTCGCCCGCTTCCTCGCCGCGCTGCCCGAGCCCACACCCGGCGGCCTGTTCATGCAGATGGTGCGCCAGTGGACCGACGAGTACCTCGCCGACGGCTTCGCGGGCGGCTGCCCGGTCGCGGCCGCGACGGTCGACTGCGCGGAGTCCACCGCGTCCACGCGGGAGGCTGCGGCCGGCGCCTTCTCCGTGTGGACCGCGTCGGTGGCCGGCGCCCTGGTGGACATGGGCGTGCCCGAGGAGCGAGCCCATCCGCTCGCGACCCTCATGATCAGCTCCCTCGAGGGGGCGATCCTGCTGGCCCGCGCCGAGCAGGACGTCCGCGCCCTCACGGCCGTAGCCCGGGAACTGGGGCCCCTCCTCGACGCGGCGGCGAGTCGGCCGCCCACGGGCTGAGGGCCGCGGGGCTGGTGCCGGTGGGGCTGGCGCCTGCGGGGCTGGCGTCCGTGGGGCTGGCGCCCGCCGCCGGCCGAGGCCGGCACCTGTGGTGCCCCCGAGGCCGGCACCTGTGGTGCCCCGAAGGCGGGGCCGCCGTACGGTCTGTCGGCGCGGCAGGCAGCCGAGCCGGTCCGTCGGCGGGTGTCATCCGGCGACAGGCCCCCCGATCCTCCGTTCGTCGCACGCCAGGCCGCGTCCACCGGCCCGTCTGTGGCTACCGCTGGTGACAACAGGTGCATCTGTATCGGCTGTGCACTCACGGGACCGCGGCCTCGCGGTCAGACCTCGGGACTCGGCAGGAGGCGAGGGTGGCGGCAGAGCATGCTCACCACCGGCCACGCCGACGGGCCGGAGACGGCGCGGCTGGAACTACTGGCCTCCGCCGCCGAGGTGTGACCGGCACCGAGGCCCTGGCGCTCGCCGTGCGGCAGCCCATGGCGGCCTCGGCGGGCCTCGGCGGCCTCGGCGGGCCTCGGCGGCCTCCGCGGCCTCGGCGTGCGGCAGGCCACGGCAGCCCTCGGCGGCCCGGTACACCGACGCGACCCCACGACGGCCTGCTGCGCCTGGTGGGGCGGTCTGCGGGCTGACACCGGAGAGCACCGGAGGGTGGGTCACTCTCCGCGACGACTGTCACGTCCCTGATGATCACGATGTACATGACGTTGAGGGGATGTGGTGACCGCCCATGCCCGCAAGGGAGGCGTGGGAGGGACGCCGTCGGGCGCCCGCGGTCGGGCCGGTCCCGGTCGCTTCGCCGGGCGCGTATCAGGTCAAGCGTCCCGGACCCTTGACTCGGACCGCTCCAGTGGCGATCCTCGACCCATATCTTGCGCTGGTCATGACAAGTCGGGTCCTCGGTGTCCTCGTCGGACTCCGGACGGTGGCCCGGCCTCGTCGGCCGCGCGATCCGCCGACCGAGGGACGTGGGCCGTGACCGTGACCGGACGCCCGTACCGCCGACGCAGGAACGTCACCGTCGTCTCGCTGCTGCTGCTCGTGCTGGCCATGGCCCTGGGCCCGGCGCCGAGTTCGGCGGCCGCGACCGACTGGTGGGTGCCGACCGCGCGGCCCGCGCCGGACTCGCAGATCAACGTCACGGGCGAGCCGTTCACCGGCACCGACGCCACGGGCGACGTACGCGGGTTCGTCGACGCGCACAACCACCTCTTCGCCAACGAGGGCTTCGGCGGCCGGCTCATCTGTGGCAAGACGTTCTCCGAGGCCGGAATCGCCGACGCGCTCAAGGACTGTCCCGAGCACTACCCCGACGGCTCGCTCGCGATCTTCGACTACATCACCCGCGGCGGCGACGGCAAGCACGACCCGGTGGGCTGGCCCACCTTCAAGGACTGGCCCGCACACGACTCCCTGACACACCAGCAGAACTACTACGCCTGGGTGGAGCGGGCCTGGCGTGGCGGGCAGCGCGTGCTCGTCAACGACCTCGTCACCAACGGCGTGATCTGCTCGGTGTACTTCTTCAAGGACCGCAGCTGCGACGAGATGACCTCCATCCGCCTTCAGGCCAGGCTGAGTTACGACCTCCAGGACTACATCGACCGGATGTACGGCGGAACCGGCAAGGGCTGGTTCCGGATCGTCACCGACAGCACGCAGGCCCGACAGGTCATCGAACAGGGCAAGTTGGCGGTGATCCTGGGAGTGGAGACCTCGGAGCCGTTCGGCTGCAAGCAGGTCCTGGACGTCGCGCAGTGCAGCAAGGCCGACATCGACGCGGGACTGGACGAGCTGTACTCGCTCGGCGTGCGCAGCATGTTCCTGTGCCACAAGTTCGACAACGCGCTGTGCGGCGTCCGCTTCGACGAGGGCGGCCTCGGAACGGCCATCAACGTCGGCCAGTTCCTGTCGACCGGCACGTTCTGGAAGACGGAGAAGTGCGCCGGCCCCCAGCACGACAACCCCATCGGCACCGCGCCCTCCGCGGCCGAGGCGGACCTGCCGTCGGGTGTGGCCGTCCCCTCCTACGACACGGACGCCCAGTGCAACACCCGCGGGCTCACCGACCTCGGCGAGTACGCCGTACGCGGCATGATGAAACGCAGGATGATGCTGGAGATCGACCACATGAGCGTCAAGGCCGCCGGCCGCGCGCTCGACATCTTCGAGTCGGCGTCCTACCCGGGCGTGCTGTCCTCGCACAGCTGGATGGACCTGAACTGGACCGAGCGGGTGTACGGCCTCGGCGGCTTCGTCGCCCAGTACATGCACGGCTCCGAGGAGTTCAGCGCGGAGGCCAAGCGCACCGACGCCCTGCGCGACAAGTACCACGTGGGCTACGGCTACGGCACCGACATGAACGGTGTCGGCGGCTGGCCCGCCCCGCGCGGCGCGGACGCCGCCCACAAGGTGACCTACCCCTTCAAGAGCGTCGACGGCGGCTCCCTCATCGACCGGCAGACCACCGGCGAACGCACGTGGGACCTCAACACGGACGGTGCCGCGCACTATGGACTCGTCCCGGACTGGATCGAGGACATCCGGCTCGTCGGCGGCCAGGACGTCGTGGACGACCTCTTCCGGGGCGCCGAGTCCTACCTCGACACCTGGGGCGCCACCGAACGGCACCAGGCCGGCGCCAACCTCGCCAAGGGCGCCTCGGTGAGCGCCAGTTCGGCCGAGTGGAACCCGTTCACCAGTTACGCGCCCGGCCGCGCCGTGGACGGCGACACGGGCACCCGGTGGGCCAGCGACTGGAGCGACGACCAGTGGCTGCGGATCGACCTGGGGTCCACGAACCTGGTCAGGCGGGTCACCCTCGACTGGGAACGCGCGTACGGGAAGTCGTACCGGGTCGATCTGTCCACCGACGGCGTGAACTGGCGGTCCGTCTGGTCCACCGGCTCCGGCGACGGCGGACTGGACACCGCGCTGTTCACCGGCACCCCGGCCCGTTACGTCCGGGTGCAGGGCCTGGGCCGCGGTACGGACTGGGGATACTCCCTGCGCGAGGTGGGCGTCTACAGCAGCTGACGGCCTTCCCGACCCGGCCTGCCCCCATCCCGGCGGGCAGGCCGGTACGAGCACGAAGGGCACGAGGATGGCACGGATGCCGTCGGCCGAACGGCGCCGGCAGCTCACGGAGGCGGCGATCAGGGCGATGGCCCGGGACGGCGTGGCCGCGACGACGACCCGGTCCATCGCCGCCGAGGCGGGCGTGTCCCTGAGCGTCTTCCACTACTGCTTCGACTCCAAGCAGGAACTGGTCGAGTCGGTCATCACGACGATCACCGACCACTCGGTGACGACGGTCCGGGAGGCCCTGCGGCCCGGGGACACCCTCGAGGAGGCCGTCCGGGCCGGCTTCCAGGCGTACTGGGACCACGTCCGCGCCCACCCCGACGAGCACATGCTGACCTACGAACTCACCCAGTACGCCCTGCGCCGACCCGGGTTCGAGCATCTCGCGCGACGGCAGTACGAGCTGTACGGCGAGGCGTACGGCGAGCTCATCGAGCAGCTGCGGAGTGACATGGACCTCCGGCTGCGGGTGCCGGTGTCCGTGCTGGCCCGCTATCTGGCCGCCATGACGGACGGGCTGACCCTCAACTACCTGGTGCTCGGCGACGCGGCCGCCTGGACCGACATCCTCGACACGGTCACCGCCCACATCGCCGGACTCGTCCGCCACGACGACACCCCGACCCCCCACCCGCAGGCCCCACAGGCGCCCACCCCGTAACCGCGGCCCGATCCACAGGCGCCCGCCCCATAGCCGCGGCCCCTACAGGCGCCCGCCCCGTAACCGCGGCCCGTTCACAGGCGCCCACCCCGTAACCGCGGCCCAACCCACGGGCGCCCGCCCCATAGCCGCGGCCCCTACAGGCGCCCGCCCCGTAACCGCGGCCCGTTCCACAGGCGCCCACCCCATAGCCGCGGCCCCCTACAGGCGCCCGCCCCACAGGTGCGTACGGGCGGCCGGGCGCCTGCTTTCGGATGACCCCGCAGCCTGTCGCCGGGGCGCTGAGGCCGGTGTGACCGACGATCGGGAGCCCGCCGGGTCACCGTGCCCGACCCTTCGCACGCCGGGAGGCAGCCGTGCGCATCCTGCTCGTGGCCAGCGCGTTCAACAGCCTCACCCAACGTGTCCACGCCGAACTGCGCGACCGCGGCCACACCGTGGCGGTGGAACTCGCGCTGCCCGGCCACGATCTCGCCGAGGCGGTACGGCGGCATGCCCCGCGGCTCGTCCTGGCGCCGATGCTGAAGACGGCCATCCCCCGGGAGGTGTGGTCGGCACACACCTGCCTGATCGTCCACCCGGGCCCCGTGGGTGACCGGGGTCCGTCCTCCCTGGACTGGGCGATCCACGAGGAGGCCGACCGGTGGGGGGTGACGGTGCTCCAGGCGGACGAGGAGATGGACGCGGGAGACGTGTGGGCGTCCGCCACCTGTCGCGTGCCTCCTGTGTCGAAGAGTGACCTGTACCGGGGCGAGATCGCCGACGCGGCGCTGGAGGCCGTCCTGTGCGCCGTGGACCGCTTCGCCACCGGAACCCACCGGCCCCTCGCGCAGGACGCGGCGGCCGGGGCCGGTGCCCCGCCCCGCGTCCGCCCGTATCTCGACCAGAGCGTCCGGCGGATCGACTGGGCCGAGGACTCCACACGGAGCGTCGTCCGCAAGCTGCGGGCCGCCGACTCGCAGCCCGGGGTGCTGGACGAACTGCTCGGCGGCCAGTGGTACCTCCACGGCGGTCACCCCGACAGCGAGCTGCGGGGCCACCCGGGCGAACTGCTGGCCACCCGGGCCGGCGCGATCTGCCGGGCGACCACGGACGGCGCCGTGTGGATCCCCGAGCTGCGGGCCAGGCGCCGGCCGGGCGGGCCGCCCACCTTCAGGCTGCCGGCCGTGCAGGCCCTCGGCGACCGGCTGCCCGCCCTGCCCGAACTCGCCCTGCCGCCGCTCCCCGGAGCCGGTGGCTCCACCTGGACGGACATCGGCTACCGGGAGGACGGGGACGTGGGCCTCCTGTCGTTCTCCTTCCCCGGCGGCGCCATGAGCACGGCACAGTGCCGGCGCCTGCTCGACGCCTACCGTGAGGCGTGCACCCGCCCCACCTCCGTGCTGGTGCTGGGCGGCCGGCGGGACTTCTTCTCCAACGGCATCCACCTCAACGTCATCGAGGCCGCGGACGACCCCGGCGCCGAGTCCTGGGCGAACATCGACGCCATCGACGACCTGGTCGAGGCGGTGCTGACGACGACCGGCCGCCTGGTCGTCTCGGCGATCGGGGGCAACGCCGCCGCCGGCGGGGTGATGCTGGCCCTGGCCGCCGACGAGGTGTGGTGCCGCTCGGGCGCCGTACTGAACCCCCACTACCGGCTCATGGGCCTGTACGGCTCGGAGTACTGGACGTACACCCTGCCGAGCCGGGTGGGGCCGGCGGTGGCCGAGCGCCTCATGCGCGAAGCCCTGCCGGTGAGCTCGGCGGGCGCCCTGCGCATGGGACTCGTCGACCGGGTCGTCGACTGCGGCCCGCAGGACTTCACCGCGCGGACCGCAGCCCTGGCCGCCCATCTCGCCGCGCTGCCGGCGACGGCCTCCCGCATCGCGGCGAAGAAGAGGGACCTGGACGGGCGGCGTGGCGAGGACCCGGCCGCCTTCCGGGAGCGGGAGCTGACCCGGATGCGCAGGACCTTCCAGGACCCGGACGCCCCCTACCACGCTCTGCGCCGGGCGTTCGTCCGCAAGGAGACACCGCACCGCACCCCACCTCACCTCGGCCCCGTCACTGGAACGGCCCAACATGGCGTCCCATCGGAAGCGGGTGACTGGTACCAAGAAGGCTGATGGTCCGAAATGAACACCTTCATCCCATACCTCCCCAGGAGGCGGTCCCATGACTGAGGCGACGCCGGACACGGTCGGCGCTGCGGACGCCGGAGACGCGCCCGCCGACGAGACACCCACGATCCACATTCTCTGGATCAACGCGGGGCTGAGCTGCGACGGCGACTCCGTCTCGCTCACGGCGGCCATGCAGCCGAGCATCGAGGAGATCGTGCTCGGGGTGCTGCCGGGGCTGCCGAAGATCGCCGTCCACTGGCCGCTCATCGACTTCGAATGCGGCCCGATCGGCGGCGCGGACACGTTCATCGAGTGGTTCTTCAAAGGAGAGCGGGGCGAGATCGACCCGTTCGTGCTGGTCGTCGAGGGCTCCATCCCCAACGAGGCGATCAAGCCGGAGGGCTACTGGTGCGGCTTCGGGGACAACCCGGAGACCGGCCAGCCGATCACGACCAGCGAGTGGATCGACCGGCTCGCGCCCAAGGCGCTCGCGGTCGTCGCCATCGGCACCTGTGCCACGTACGGCGGTATCCACGCCATGGCCGGCAACCCGACCGGCGCCATGGGCCTGCCGGACTACCTGGGCTGGGACTGGAAGTCCCACGCCGGGATCCCGATCGTGTGCGTCCCGGGCTGTCCGATCCAGCCCGACAACTTCTCCGAGACGCTCACGTACCTGCTCTACCAGGCGTCCGGACAGGCCCCGATGATCCCGCTGGACGACAAGCTGCGCCCGACCTGGCTGTTCGGAGCCACCGTCCACGAGGGCTGCGACCGCGCCGGCTACTACGAACAGGGCCAGTTCGCCCTGACGTACGACTCGCCGAAGTGCCTGGTCAAGCTCGGCTGCTGGGGTCCCGTCGTGAAGTGCAACGTGCCCAAGCGCGGCTGGATGAACGGTATCGGCGGCTGTCCGAACGTCGGCGGCATCTGCATCGCCTGCACGATGCCCGGGTTCCCCGACAAGTTCATGCCGTTCATGGACGAGCCCCCCGGCGGACGGGTGTCCAGCACCGCCAGCGGCGCCTACGGCGCGGTGGTCCGCAGGCTGCGGACCATCACGGCCCGGACCGTGGACAAGGAGCCCAAGTGGCGCCACACCGGCGACAAGATCACCACCGGATACCGCCCGCCGTGGTGACGTCCCGCCCCGCCTGACCCGTCAGCCTGACCCCCACCGGGCGATCACCTCTGCGATCACCCCTGGCGATCACTCCGGAGCGATCACCCTGGCGTTCCGCCCCGCGGTCGCCCGGCCGCGGGGCCCCGCGCACAGCGCACCCCGATTCCTGCACCCCCACCTCCCCGCGCAACGAAGGGCACGGCATACACGATGGCACCGACAACGAAGGCGGCCGGCGACGGCAGCGGCCTGGTGGAGATGGCCTGGGACCCGATCACCCGGATCGTGGGCAGTCTCGGCATCCACACGAAGATCGACTTCAAGCAGAAGCGGGTCGCGGAGTGCTACAGCACCTCGTCGGTCTTCCGCGGCTACAGCGTCTTCATGCGCGGCAAGGACCCCCGCGACGCCCACTTCATCACCAGCCGCATCTGCGGGATCTGCGGCGACAACCACGCCACCTGCTCGGTGTACGCGCAGAACATGGCGTACGGCGTGAAGCCCCCGAACCTCGCCGAGTGGATCATCAACCTGGGCGAGTCCGCGGAGTACATGTTCGACCACAACATCTTCCAGGAGAACCTGGTGGGGGTCGACTACTGCGAGAAGATGGTCAAGGAGACCAACCCGGGCGTCCTCGAACTGGCCGAACGCACCGAGGCACCGCACGCCGGGGAGCACGGCTACCGCACCATCGCCGACATCATGCGGTCGCTCAACCCGATCGAGGGCGAGTTCTACCGCGAGGCGCTCCAGGTCAGCCGCTACACGCGGGAGATGTTCTGCCTCATGGAGGGCCGCCATGTGCACCCCTCCACGCTCTACCCGGGCGGCGTCGGCACCATCGCCTCCGTGCAGCTGTTCACCGACTACCTCAGCCGCCTCATGCGGTACGTGGAGTTCATGAAGCGGGTCGTCCCGCTGCACGACGACCTCTTCGACTTCTTCTACGAGGCGCTGCCGGGCTACGAGGAGGTCGGCCGGCGCCGCGTGCTGCTCGGCTGCTGGGGGGCGCTCAACGACCCGGAGTACTGCGACTTCACCTACGCCAACATGACGGACTGGGGCCGGCGCATGTTCGTCACCCCCGGCATCATCGTGGACGGCAAGCTCGTCACCAACGACCTCACCGAGATCAACCTCGGCATCCGCATCCTGTTGGGCAGCTCCTACTACGAGGACTGGCAGGGCCAGGAGCAGTTCGTCACCCACGACCCGCTCGGCAACCCGGTGGACCCGCGCCACCCGTGGAACCAGCACACCATCCCCGCCCCGCAGAAGCGGAACTTCGACGACAAGTACAGCTGGGTGATGTCCCCGCGCTGGTTCGACGGCAAGGACCACCTCGCCCTGGACACCGGCGGCGGCCCCATCGCCCGGCTGTGGTCCACCGCGCTGTCCGGGCTCGTGGACACCGGCTACGTCAAGGCCACCGGCCACAGCGTGGTCATCAACCTGCCCCGCACGATGACCAAGCCCGAGACGACCTTCGAGTGGAAGATCCCGCGCTGGAGCAACGCCCTGGAGCGCAACCGCGCCCGCACCTACTTCCAGGCGTACACGGCCGCCATCGCCCTGCACTTCGCGGAGAAGGGGCTGGAGGAGGTCCGGGCCGGACGCACCCAGACCTGGGAGAAGTTCGAGGTGCCCGACGAGGGTCTCGGCGTCGGCTTCACCGAGGCGGTCCGCGGTGTGCTCTCCCACCACATGGTGATCCGCGACGGCAAGATCGCCAACTACCACCCGTACCCGCCCACCCCCTGGAACGCCAGCACCCGGGACACCTACGGCACCCCCGGCCCGTACGAGGACGCCGTGCAGAACACCCCGATCTTCGAGGAGAACACCCCGGAGAACTTCAAGGGCATCGACATCATGCGCGCCGTGCGCAGCTTCGACCCCTGTCTGCCCTGCGGTGTGCACATGTACGTCGGCGGCGGCAAGACCGTGCAGAAGATGCACGTGCCCACCGGCCTGAGCGGACTGGGCGGATGAGCGCGGCGCCGGCCGGGCGGCCGGTGAGCGCGGAGGAGACCGGACGCCGGGTCGAGGAGATCCTCGACCGGCTGGCCGCCGCCGGCGACCCGGCGGCGGCCGCCGCGGCGGAGGAACTCGTCCGCTCCCTGATGGACTTCTACGGCGCCGGACTGGCCCGCGTCCTCCAGCTGCTGTCCGCCCCCGGTGAGGGGCGGACACCCGGCGACCCGCTCGCGCGTCTGCTCGGCGACGACCTGGTCGCCGGCCTGCTCGTCCTGCACGACCTCCATCCGGAGGACCGCGACAGCCGTATCGCCCGGGCCCTCGACAGCGTGCGGGACCACGCCCTGGAGGTGGTCGGCTTCGACGAGCGGAGCGGCACCCTGCGCCTGCGCGCCTCCGCGGGCGGCGGCTGCGGCCGCGCCGGGTCGGGTGCGGGCGCCCGGCAGGCCGCCGAGGAGGCGCTCGCCTGCTTCGCGCCGGAGGTCACGAGCGTCGACGTACAGGCCGCCGCCGGCGAGCCCGCCCTCCTGCAGATCGGTACCGGTCCCGGAGCCGGCCCGAGGACGGCCGCGGCGGCCGGCCCGGCGACGGCGAAGACCCGATGAGCGGCTCCCCGCTGCCGCTGCGCACACCCGGTGCGAGGCCGGGTGTCCCCGGCCTGCGCCGGTTCCTGGCCGAGCGGCCGCCCGCGCGGGAGCGGTGCGAACTGTGCGCGGTGACGCTGACCGGCACGGACCACCGCCACCTCGTCGACGTCGACCGACGCGCCCTCGTCTGCGCCTGCGTGCCCTGCGCGCTGCTGTTGGAACAGCCGGGCGCCTCGGCGGGCCGCTTCCGCGCGGTCCCCGCCCGCTACCTCACCGACCCCGGCCATCACCTCGACGACGGCGCGTGGGAACGGCTCCAGATCCCGGTCGGTGTCGCCTTCTTCTTCCACAACGCGGCGCTCGACCGGCTCGTCGCGCTCTACCCGAGCCCCGCCGGAGCCACCGAGAGCGAGCTCGACCCCGCCACCTGGACCGAGGTCCTCGGCGACAGCCGCCTCGCCGGAATGCTGGAGTCCGACGTGGAGGCGCTGCTGCTGCGCCGCGTCGACGGCCGCTGCGTGTGCTACCTCGTCCCGATCGACGTCTGCTACGAACTGGTGGGCCGCATGCGGCTGTTGTGGCAGGGGTTCGACGGCGGCGCCGAGGCCCGCGCCGCCCTCGACACGTTCTTCGAGAACGTCGTACGGCAGGCCCGGCCCGTCCGTGAGGCGGAGGCACCGTGACGGAGCTGTCGTTCACCTGCACCGGTGTCCGCGCCGACCGCTACGCCGCCGGACCGACCCTCGTCTTCCGGCTGCGGGTCACCGCGGCCGGCGACGCCCGCGTGCACGCGCTCGCGCTGCGCTGCCAGATCCGGATCGAACCCGCCCGCCGCGGCTACGAGAGAGCCGAGGCCGACGGCCTGGCCGACCTCTTCGGCGAACGCTCCCGCTGGGGCAGCACCCTCCAGCCCGTGCAGTTCGCCCAGGTGCCGCTGATGGTGCCCGGCTTCACCGGCGAGACCGAGACCGACCTCGTGGTGCCCTGCACCTACGACCTGGACGTCGCCGCCGCCCGCTACCTGGACGCCCTCCGCGGCGGCGAGGTCCCCCTGCTGATGCTCTTCTCCGGTACGGCGTTCACCGGAGCGGGCGGCTTCCAGGTCGAGCCCGTGCCCTGGGACCGGGAGGCCGTCTTCCGCATGCCGGTCGCCGTGTGGCGGGAGATGGTCGAGCAGCACTTCCCGGGGTGCGGCTGGATCCGGCTGCCCCGCGACACCATGGACGCCCTCCTCGCCTACCGCTCACGGCGCGCACTGCCCTCCTGGGAGGCCACCCTGCGCGCCCTGCTCGACGACAGCTCCGCCGCCGAGCCGCCCGGGACGGACCCGTTCCTCGCCCTCACCGGCACCCACCCGACCTCCGCCGGAAGGACCGATCAGTGACCGTGACCGCGTTCGCCCCGGAGACGGAGGCGCGACTCGACCTGGCCCGGCAGGTGGCGGACGCCGTCCTGTTCGAGGGCTATGTGCTCTACCCCTACCGGGCCTCGGCCGCCAAGAACCGGCTGCGCTGGCAGTTCGGAGTGCTCGTGCCGCCCGCCTGGGGCGCCGAGTGCGAGGAGCACGGCTTCCAGCACACCGAGTGCCTGATGGAACCGAAGGCCGGCGCGACCCTCTCGGTCGAGCTGCGTTTCCTGCGCGCCCGGCGGCGGACCGTGGAGTGCGTCCGTCCCGACGGCGCCTTCGAGACGGTGCGTGAACTCCACCTCGACGACCGGGTCCTGGTGCCCTGGGACGAGGGCGCGGAGGAACGGGTCGAGGTCGTGACCGCGGTGGACGCACTGTCGGGTGACGGCATCACGGTCCCCTTCGAACGGCCCGCACGCGAGGACGTCGCCCCGGTGCTGGACGCGGCAGGCCGCGCCGTGGGCCGCACGGTCCGCCGCTCCGAGAAGATCAGCGGCGCGGTGCGGCTGTCCGCCCGCGAACTCGACGGCCCCTACCGGGTGCTGCGGCTGACCGCCGTGGTCGAGAACACCAGCGCGTGGACGCCCCCCGAGGGCCACGCCGCCGACCGGGACGCGGCCCTGCCGCACTCCCTGGTGGCCTCGCACCTGCTCATGGCGCTCGACGCGGGCTCGTTCCTGTCGATGACCGATCCCCCCGAGTGGGCGAAGGGCGCCGTCGCCGCCTGCCGCAACCTGCACACCTGGCCCGTGCTCGCCGGTGAACCCGGCCGCGCGGACCTGGTGCTGTCCTCGCCGATCATCCTGGAGGACCACCCGGCCATCGCGCCGGAGAGCCCCGGCGCGCTCTACGACTCGCTGGAGATCGACGAGATCCTCGCGCTGCGGACCGCCGCCCTCACGGACGAGGAGAAACGCGAGGCCCGCGGCACCGACGAGCGGGCGGCCGCGGTGATCGACCTCGCGGACTCGATGCCGCCGGAGGTGCTGGAGAGACTCCACGGGGCGGTACGGAGCCTGCGCGAGGTGACCGGCGGGGTGAGCGCCCCGGGGCCGGCCGCCGGCGCCTTCCCCGACGAGTTCGGTGTGCCCCGCCCCGACACCCCGTGGTGGGACCCGGCGAGCGACGCCGGCTTCGACCCCGCACGGGACCGCGTCGTCGTGGACGGCCGGTCGCTGGGCGCCGGCGACCGGGTCGTGCTGCGACCGGGCCTGCGGCGCTCCGACGCCCAGGACCTGTTCCTCCAGGGCCGTAGCGCCAGGGTCGAGGCGGTCCTGCACGACGTCGACGGCGCGGTGCACCTGGCCGTCACCGTCGAGGGCGACCCGGGCGCCGACATCCGCCGCGAACAGGGCCGCTTCCTGTACTTCCAGCCGGACGAGGTCACCCCGCTGGACGACGGGGAGGGCGACGCGTGAGCCCGCCCGCGCCGGCCGCCACGACAACCCTCGTCGCCGGCATCGGCAACATCTTCCTCGGCGACGACGGCTTCGGGGTGGAGACCGCGCGCCGCCTCACGGAGCGGCGACTGCCCGCCGACGTCGAGGTGGTGGACGTCGGCGTGCGCGGGGTGCACCTCGCCTACCAGCTCCTCGACGGCTACGACACCCTCGTCCTGGTGGACGCCACGGCACGCGGCGAGGACCCCGGGACGCTGTACGTGATCGAGCACGACGGACTCGCCGGCCCGGCCGACGGCGCCCCCGCGCTCGACGGCCACCGGATGACCCCGGACACCGTCCTGGCCCTGCTCGGCACGCTCTGCGCCGGGACCGGCGGGCAGCCGCCCCGGCGCACGCTGATCGTCGGCTGCGAACCGGCCTCGGTGGAGGAGGGCATCGGGCTCAGCCCGCCGGTGTCCGACGCCGTACCGCGGGCCGTACGGCTGATCGAGGAGCTGCTGCGGGACGGCCGGCCGGCCCAGGCCGTACCACCGCCCCACACCCAGACCGTCGCACCGGCCGTCACCACCCAGTCCCCCTCACCGGCCGCGGCCGGTGAGGGCTTCCCGGCCGGCGAGTCGAACCGGCACCGCACATGAGGAGACACGGTATGAAGAAGACGCTCGTGAGTGGCGCGGCACTGGTCGCCGCGGCCGCTCTCTTGACACAGATCCTGCCCGACATCAGGCGCTACCTGCGCATCCGAAGGATGTGACCCGGGCCCCGGCCGCCCGCCGCGCTGGGTTGCGTCGAACGGCGTACCCGCCGGCGGGTGACGGCGTGCCGGGCCCGGGGGCCCGCACCCCTCGCCTCTAATGGGACCCACCGAGGCCGGCGCGGGCCGGCCCTGGGAGGACTGAGACCGATGCACGAGATGTCCGTGGCGCTGGCCGTGATCGACCAGGTCGAGCAGGCCGCCGCACAGGCCGGTGACGTCACGGCCGTCCGGTCGGTGCGGCTCCAGGTGGGTGAGCTGGCCGGTGTGGTGGCCGACTCCCTCGCCTTCTGCTTCGAACTCGCCTGCGCCGGGACCGTGCTGGCGGACGCCGAACTGGTCACCGAGACGGTGCCGGGGCGGGCCCGCTGCACGGACTGCGCGCACGAGTGGGCCGTCGGCATGCCACCCCGGCTGAGCTGCCCCGCGTGCGGCGGGACGAGCACCGACCTGCTCGCGGGCCGGGAACTGCAGATCGTCAGCGTGCACTGGGAGGACGGCCGAACGCACGCGTAAACCCGCGAACCGATCCCCGAGGAGCGCTGAACCATGTGCCGTGTCGTCGACCTGCAACAGGCCGTACTCGCCAAGAACGACGCGACCGCGCACACCCTGCGCGCCGAACTGGCCGCCCGGGGCACCGCGATCGTCAACCTGCTGTCGAGCCCCGGCAGTGGCAAGACCGCGCTGCTGGAACGCGAACTGCTGCTGGCGCGCGAGCGGTCGGTGCCCGTCGCCGCCCTCACCGCCGACCTCGCCACCGAGAACGACGCGACACGCCTGGCCCGCTCGGGCGTTCCGGTCAAGCAGGTCCTCACCGACGGGCTGTGCCACCTGGAGGCCGGCATGCTCGGAGGACACCTCCGGGCCTGGCTGCCCGACGACACCCGGCTGCTGTTCGTGGAGAACGTCGGCAATCTCGTCTGCCCGGCCTCCTACGACCTGGGGGAGACCCTGAGAGTCGTCCTGGCCTCCGTGACCGAGGGCGAGGACAAGCCGCTGAAGTACCCCACCGCCTTCGGCCTCGCCCACCTCGTGGTGGTCACCAAGACGGACATCGCCGAGGCCGTCGAGTTCGACGAGGCCGCGTTCCGCGCCAACGTCGAGCGGATCAACCCGGGAGTGGAGATCGTGTCGACCTCGGCCCGCCGGGGACGGGGCATCGGCGAACTGCTCGACCGGGCGCTGGCGGCCGCGGACGGCGCGCCGGTCCACACGCCCGTCATGGCCCGCCGCCCGGCCGCGCCCGGCCCCCAGCACGGACACCCGCACCCGCACGGGCCGGGGCACGACCACGAACACGCGCACGGGCCCGGCGAGGTGAGCGCCCATCACCACGCCGACGGGCCCACCCGCCCGGACGGTGTCGGCGCGATGACCCGCGCCCGCTCGTGAGCGGTCCACCACCGGCCGCCGTCGCCGATGACACGCCGTCGCGCCGCCGCGTCACCGTCCGGGGCGTCGTACAGGGCGTGGGGTTCCGGCCGTACCTGTACGGCCTCGCCACCGAACTCGCCCTGGCCGGACACGTGACGAACACCCCGGAGGGCGTCGTCGCCGAGGTCGAGGGGGACTGCGCCGCCGTCGAGCGGTTCTGCGACCGGATCGCCGCGCAGGCACCCCCGCTGGCCCGCGTGGAGTCCGTCCACCAGGTGGAGCTGCCCGCCACCGGAGACGCCCGCTTCAGCATCCTCGCCTCCCGGACCGACGGGCCGGTGCGCACCCTGGTCTCGCCGGACACCGCCACCTGCGCCGACTGCCTCGCCGAACTGGCCGACCCGGCCGACCGGCGACACCGCCACCCCTTCGTCAACTGCACCCACTGCGGGCCGCGCTTCACCATCGTCACCGGCGTGCCCTACGACCGGGCGCACACCACCATGGCCGGCTTCCCGATGTGCGCCGAGTGCGCCCGCGAGTACGCCGATCCGGCCGACCGGCGCTTCCACGCGCAGCCGGTCGCCTGCCCCGCCTGCGGGCCGCGGCTGCGGCTGCTGGGACCGCGAGGCCCCGAGGGAGCGCTGGAGGGTGTCGCGGGCGCGGACGCGGTCGCCGCGGCCCGCGCGCTCCTCGCCCGCGGGGCCATCGTCGCCGTCAAGGGACTGGGCGGCTACCACCTGGCCTGCGACGCCGGCGACCCCGCGGCCGTCGCGCTGCTACGGCGCCGCAAGGGCCGTGGAGACAAGCCGTTCGCCGTCATGGCCCGGACCGCGGACGACATCGCGCACCTCGTACGGCTGGGCCCCGAGGAGCGCGGCCTGCTGGAGAGCGGAGTCCGGCCCGTCGTACTCCTGCGACGCCGGACCGACCCCGACCCCGACCCCGGCCACGGGACCGGGGCCGTGCGTCCGGCCGCCGCGGTCGCGCCCGGCAGCCCGGACCTCGGCGTCATGCTGGCGTACACGCCCCTGCACCACCTGCTGCTCGGGCTGCCCGGCGATCCCGAGGGCCCCCGACTGCTCGTCATGACCAGCGGCAACCTGGCCGGTGAGCCCATCGTCACCGACGACAACGACGCGCTGGAGCGGCTCGCGGCCCTCGCCGACGCCTGGCTCACACACGACCGGGCGATCCACGTCCCCTGCGACGACTCCGTGGTCCGCGTCCAGGACGGGAAGACGCTGATCATCCGCCGGGCGCGCGGCTACGCCCCGCTGCCGGTCAGCCTGCCGCTTCCGGTGGCCCCGGCGCTCGCCGTCGGCGGCGACCTCAAGAACGCGTTCTGCCTCGGGGAGGGCCGGCGGGCCTGGCTGTCCGCGCACATCGGCGACATGGACGACCTCGGCACCCAGCGGGCCTTCGAACGGGCCGCGCGACAACTGGAGTCCATCACCGGAGTACGGCCCACGACCCTGGTCGCCGACCGGCACCCCGGCTACCGCTCGGCCGGCTGGGCCGAACGCAACGCGGCCGGTCGGCCCGTGGTCCGCGTCCAGCACCATCACGCCCACATCGCCGCCGCGATGGCCGAACACGGCCTGGACGGCAGCCGGCCGGTGATCGGCGTCGCCTTCGACGGCACCGGGCACGGCGACGACGGCGCCGTGTGGGGCGGCGAGATCCTGCTCGCCGACTACGACGGCTTCACCCGGTTCGGGCACCTCGCGTACGTCCCGCTGCCCGGTGGCGACGCCGCCGTACGCCGGCCGTACCGCATGGCGCTGGCCCACCTGCGCGCGGCCGGGATCGACTGGTCGGCCGACCTTCCGTGTGCCGCCGCTTGTCCCCCCGACGAACAGCGGGTACTGGCACGGCAGTTGGAGCGAAACCTGAACTGTGTCCCCACCTCCAGCATGGGCCGGCTCTTCGACGCCGTGTCCTCACTCGCGGGCGTCTGCCACCGGGTGGGCTACGAGGCCCAGGCGGCCGTCGAACTGGAGGCGGCCGCCCTGGAAGCGCCCGCCGGGGACGAAGGCACCTACCCGTTCGCCCTCCGCACCCAGGCGCCGGACGGCGGTGGTGCGCTACGGGCCGATCCGGCACCCGTCCTCGCGGCGATCGCCGGCGACCTGCGGACCGGGACCCGGCCGGCCGTGATCGCCGCCCGCTTCCACCGCGCCGTCACCGGCCTGGTGCACGGCATGTGCGTGCGGGCCCGCGAGCGCCACGGACTGGACACGGTGGCCCTGACGGGCGGCGTGTTCGCCAACACCCTGCTCTCCTCGGCCTGCGCCACGGCCCTGCGCGAGGACGGCTTCACCGTTCTGCGGCACCACATGGTCCCGCCCAACGACGGCGGCCTGGCCCTCGGCCAGCTCATGATCGCCGCCCGTGCCACGACGGCCCCGACCGAGGCCGCCGACTGAGGACTGTCCCGGCAGCACCGGGCAAACGCGCGACCCACAGCAAGGAGAGGCACATGTGCCTGGCGGTACCCGGCAGAGTGCTGGACATCGAGGAACGTGACGGCACCCGCATGGCCACCGTCGATTTCGGCGGCGTGGTCAAGGAGGTGTGCCTGGAGTACCTGCCCGACCTCCGGGTCGGCGAGTACGCCATCGTGCACGTCGGGTTCGCGCTGCAGCGCCTGGACGAGGAGTCGGCGAAGCAGACACTCGAACTCTTCGCCGAACTCGGCCTGCTCCAGGAGGAGTTCGGCGACGCCTGGGAGGCGGCCGCCGAAGCCGGCGGTGGCCAGGCGACCCCGTTGGCGGACGAGGACGCCGTCGAGGAGGTGCGGAAGTGAAGTACATCGACGAGTTCCAGGACCCCGAGCTGGCCCGCCGGCTCCTCGACGACATCCACGCCACGGTGACCAGGCCCTGGGCGCTGATGGAGGTGTGCGGCGGCCAGACGCACAGCATCATCCGGCACGGCATCGACCAACTGCTCCCCGACCAGGTCGAGTTGATTCACGGCCCGGGCTGTCCGGTGTGCGTGACCCCGCTCGAGGTCATCGACAAGGCCCTGGAGATCGCCTCCCGGCCGGGGGTGATCTTCTGTTCGTTCGGCGACATGCTGCGGGTGCCCGGCACCGGCCGGGACCTGTTCCAGGTCCGCAGCGAGGGCGGCGACGTCCGCGTCGTCTACTCGCCGCTCGACGCCCTGCGGATCGCACAGCAGAACCCGGACCGCGAGGTGGTGTTCTTCGGCATCGGCTTCGAGACGACCGCGCCGCCCAACGCCATGACGGTCCATCAGGCACGCCGGCTGGGCATCGGGAACTTCAGCCTGCTGGTGTCGCACGTGCGCGTGCCCCCGGCCATCGAGGCCATCATGAGCTCACCGAGCTGCCGCGTGCAGGGCTTCCTCGCGGCCGGCCACGTGTGCAGCGTGATGGGCGTGGGGGAGTACCCGGAACTGGCCGAACGCTTCCGGGTGCCCATCGTCGTCACCGGCTTCGAGCCGCTGGACATCCTCGAAGGCGTGCGCCGCACCGTCCGCCAGCTGGAGCGCGGTGAGCACACCGTCGACAACGCCTACGCCCGGGCCGTGCGCCCGGAGGGCAATCCGGCGGCCCGGGCGATGCTGGAGGACGTCTTCGAGGTCACCGACCGTGCCTGGCGCGGTATCGGCGTGATCCCCGACAGCGGCTGGCGACTGGCCGCGAAGTACCGCGACCACGACGCCGAACACCGGTTCTCGGTCGACGGCATCCAGACGCGCGAACCGGCCGAGTGCCGCAGCGGCGAGGTCCTCCAGGGGCTTCTCAAGCCGCACGAGTGCGAGGCCTTCGGCACGCTCTGCACACCCCGCAACCCCCTCGGCGCCACCATGGTCTCCAGTGAGGGCGCCTGCGCCGCGTACTACCTCTACCGGCGTCTCGACCTCACCACCGCGCCCCGGGAGGCGAGCCCCGTTGTCTGACACCACCGATCTCCGCGGGCCCGCGCTCGACGTCCAGGGCCTGACCTGTCCCGCACCGCTGCGCGACCGTCCCCGCGTGGTCATGGGCCACGGCGGCGGAGGGGCGCTCTCCGCCGAACTGGTGCAGCAGATCTTCGCGCCCGCGTTCGGCGGCGAGGTGCTCGCCCAGATGGGTGATGCCGCCGCGCTCACCCTGGGCGGCGCCCGGCTGGCGTTCTCCACCGACTCCTTCGTGGTGCGGCCGCTGTTCTTCCCCGGCGGCAGCATCGGCGACCTCGCCGTCAACGGCACCGTCAACGACCTCGCCATGAGCGGCGCCCGGGCCGCCTACCTGTCCTGCGGGTTCATCCTGGAGGAGGGCGTCGAACTCGACGTCGTCTCCCGGGTGGCGAAGGCGCTGGGCGCGGCGGCACGCACCGCCGGCGTCGAGGTGGCCACCGGCGACACCAAGGTGGTGGAGGCGGGCCACGGTGACGGGATCTTCATCAACACGGCCGGCATCGGCCTGATCCCGGCGGGTGTCGACCTGCGGCCGGCCCGGGTCGTCCCCGGCGACGTGGTGATCGTCAGCGGCGCCGTCGGAGTCCACGGGGTGGCGATCATGAGCGTCCGCGAGGGACTCGAGTTCGGAGTGGAGATCGAGAGCGACTGCGCGGCGCTCGGCTCCCTGGTCGACGCCATGCTGGCCGTCACCCCGGACCTGCACGTGCTGCGCGACCCCACACGGGGCGGGCTGGCCGCCGCGCTGAACGAGATCGCGGCGGCGTCCGGCGCGGGCGTCGTCATCCGGGAGCGCGAGGTCCCCGTCCCGGCGGCGGTGGCCAACGCCTGCGCCATCCTGGGACTCGACCCCATGTACGTCGCCAACGAGGGCAAGCTGGTCGCCTTCGTGCCGCGCGAGCACGCCGACGCGGTGCTGGAGGCGATGCGCAGCCATCCGCTGGGAGCGGACTCCGCGATCATCGGCGAGGCCGTGGCGGACCATCCCGGCATGGTGGTGGCCCGCACCGGGCTCGGCGGTACGCGGGTGGTGGACCTGCCGCTCGGGGAGCAACTCCCGCGCATCTGCTGAGACCGGGGTTCCGGCCGGCGGCCGGTCCGCAGGCCAGAGCCCCGGCCGGAGGCCAGAGCCGGGAAGGAGCCGTGCGGCCCGCGCGCGAGGGGGGGAGGGGGGGGGGGGGGGGGGGGAGAAGCGGAGGGGGGTTCGCATAACAGTAGCAGTGGAGAGGGGGGCCCGTTGGCCAGATC